>CALFEW010000167.1 GCA_937958365.1 uncultured Chloroflexota bacterium
TCGGCTACTATCGCAAATGTGTCTGCCACGTCACGATTGTTCATCATGCCCCCGATTATACCGCGAAAGCGTCCGTGTGAAACGAGCGCCGGATGAGGAGAGGCGTGTCACCTAAAAGACACTAAACAAACACTTAGCTGTTTCGTTTGTCGCTTTTGAATTCATTTGTTAACATAGCATCCCAACTATTTCCTGAAAGATCCCAACATCACAGCACCCTTATTATCTTATCTCGACATATAGGAGGAGAGATATGAAAAGCAAGAGCATGTATTTGTTAGTAGCTGCTATCCTGATCTTGGGGATAGCCCTGGTGGCGTGCAGCCCGGAAACGGCGCAGCAGGTGCAGGAGGCCGCCCAGCAGGTTGCGCCGACTGTACAGGCGGCCGTGGAAGAAGTTGCCCCCACTGTGCAAGCGGCCGTTGAGGAAGTAGCGCCGACTCTGGAAGCGGCCGTGGAAGAAATTGCTCCCACCGCGGAAGCAATGGTTGAAGAAGCCACCGGTGAATTTGTGCCAACATCCGTGGCCGCGGAAAACTGCGATTATGGTGGCAAGATTTTGTCCATCGAAGCCGTGGACGAGCTGACTGTGCAGTTTAATCTGTGCAAGCCAGACCCGGCTTTCCTGGCTAAAGTCGCCTTCACGCCATTTGGCATTCAGCCGGCGGAATGGATTGCAGCCAACGGCGGCACGGGCGAACTGCTGGAACGTCCGATTGGCACCGGCCCGTACATGATTGAGAATTGGGAACGTGGTACACAGATTATCTTCAAGCGGTTTGAAGATTATTGGGGTGAACCAGCGCCGGCGGAAACGGCCGTTCTCCGTTGGAGTACCGAAGGCGCCGCCCGCTTGCTGGAACTGCAAGCCGGCACGGTAGACATGATCACCAATGTCAGCCCGGGCGACATCCCCTCTGTAGAAGCAGATCCTAACCTGCAATTGTTGACCAATGTCAACCCCAACATCTTCTATGTTGGGTTTACCAACACCTTCGCCCCCTTCGACAATCCTGACGTGCGTCGGGCCATCGCCATGGGCATTGACAAACAACGCATCGTAGACAACTTCTACCCGCCTGGCTCGGAAGTTGCCGATTACTTTACCCCATGCTCCATCCCCAACGGCTGCGAAGGCGATCCCTGGTATGAATTCGACCCGGTAGCGGCCAAAGAGATGCTGGCGGCGGCTGGTTATCCTGATGGCTTTGAAACCACAATCTATTTCCGCAACGTTTACCGTGGTTACTTGCCAGAACCCAGCCTGGTAGCGGTAGAACTGCAAGCCCAACTCGCGGAAAACCTGGGCATCACCGCGACCGTGGAAGAAATGGAAACGGGCGCGTTCATTGACGAAGCGAGCAGCGGTCGGCTGGATGGTATTCACCTGTTGGGCTGGGGCGCTGACTATCCGCACGTCACCAACTTCCTGGATTTCCACTTTGGGTCTAACAACACCCAATTTGGCAATGCGCATCCCGAAATCTATGAAATCCTGTTAGAAGCGGCGCAAATCGCCGACGTCGCCGCAGCCGCCCCATTGTACGCCCAGGCTAACAATGCCGTCCGCGATCTGGTTCCCATGATCCCGATTGCTCATGGCGCATCGGCTGACGCCGCCCTGGCGACTTTAAGCGGCGCTTACGTGCCACCATTTGGCGCAACCCAATTCGCCAACATGGACCCCGGCAAAGACACCCTTGTCTTCATGCAAAACGCCGAACCCATCAGCCTGTTCTGCGCCGATGAGACCGATGGTGAGTCGTTACGGCCGTGTCAACAAGTTGTCGAAACGCTGCTTGAGTACATGCAAGACTCTGGCGACACCCAACCTGAACTGGCGACTGCCTGCACCGGCAACGAAGACGCCACCGTTTGGGTCTGCACGCTGCGCCCCGGCGTCCTCTTCCACGACGGTTCCACCCTGGACGCGAATGACGTTATCGCTTCCTGGGCCGCCGGTATTGACGCCTCCAACCCCAACCACGTCGGTAACACGGGAAGTTTCGACTATTTCTCTTACCTGTGGGATGGATTCATTAACGCTCCGTCGGAATAATTTCCGCACTTAGCTTAACCCTCATGTGAAATGCGGGATGGCGTTCTAACGACTCGTAGTTTCGCCATCCCGCATTTTCCATATTTTGGATCTTAACCAGCCATGATTCAGTACACGATTCGCCGCATCTTGTTAGCCATACCGGTTGTCTTTGCCATCCTTGTCGTGACTTTTACGCTGGCCCGCGCCATCCCCGGCGACCCATGCAAGGCGATTTTGGGCGAAAAAGCGACAGCAGAAGCTTGTGAGCGCTTTACCATAGAGTTTGGACTGGACAAACCGATTTATGAGCAGTTTGTCATTTACATGGGCAGAGTTCTGCAAGGCGATCTTGGCGAATCCATTCGTTTCGGCCGTCCGGTAACAACTATTTTGCTGGAACGCCTGCCCACAACCATTGAATTGGGCTTATCGGCCATGTTAATTGCCGTGCTTGTGGGTATACCGGCCGGAATTATCTCGGCCGTGCGTCGCAATTCCTTTGTGGATGTGGCGACGATGATTGGGGCCAACATCGGCGTTTCGCTGCCTGTTTTCTTTTTGGGGCTTTTGCTGATTTATTTGTTTGCTGTGGTGCTAAAGGATACGCCGCTGGCGCTTCCCCCTTCCGGCCGTCTTTCCCCCGGCGTCTCGCCTACGCCATTTTACGAAGTGTATAACCTGACTGCCGAGGAAGGCAGCGCCCGACTGCAATTCTACAGTTTTCTGGCCAGACATTATATTTTTAACTCTCTCATCACTTTTGATTGGGAGGTTTTGGCCGATGCATCCCGGCATTTGCTTTTACCGGCCCTGGCGCTGAGTACAATTCCTCTCTCCATTCTGGCGCGCATGACACGATCTAGCATGTTGGAAATATTGGGGTTGGATTACATGCGCACGGCCAGAGCCAAGGGTTTGCTGGAACGTACTGTTTTATTGCGGCACGCTCTGCGGAACGCACTGCTGCCGGTTGTTACCGTAGCCGGGCTACAACTGGCGGCCATTTTGGGCGGCGCTGTGCTGACAGAGACTATTTTTGGTCTGGCCGGCGTGGGGCTGAGCGTCTATGAGGCGATTACCTCGCGTGATTTCCCTATTATTCAGGGTTTTGTCATTGTCATCGCTTTGATCTATGTGACGTTCAATTTGCTGGTAGATTTGTCGTATGCTGTTCTGGATCCACGCATCCGGCTGAATTAAGCGTTCTTCTAAAATGGCGGAAAAGTTCGCCAGATCGTTCCGTGGGCGCTTTTTCAATCGCCCGATGAAACGGGCAAACCATCACGATTTTTGCGCGACTGGAAATATCACATGGCAAATGTTGTTGAACTTTCTCGAGAAGAGACTATTCAAGAAGAGTCACCAAGTTTATGGCGGTTGACATTACACCGTCTGCTGCGTCAGCGCTCGGCCTGGTTTGGGTTGACTATTTTGACGATTTTGATTATTACGGCCGTATTCGCCCCGTGGATCGCCCCCTATGACCCCACCGAGGTCCTCATTGGCAAAGAAGACGTCGTGAAACGGGCTCCGCCTTGCATTCACTTATTGGGCTGTCCGGAAGATCAGCCGCAGCACATCATGGGTATAGATGGCAACGTGCGTGATGTATTTAGCCGCATCGTGTATGGCACACGCATTTCTTTGCAGATTGGCCTGATTGTGGTGACGATTGCCGCGACATCCGGCATTTTTTTGGGGTCTATTGCCGGTTACGCCGGCGGCTGGCTGGACAATTTGATCATGCGCATCATGGACATTGTGCTGGCTTTTCCCTTCTTTTTGCTGGCGATTGCCCTGGTGTTCGTTTTGGGACCAAGCCTGAACAATGCGATGCTGGCGATTGCCATTATTAGTATGCCCACGTATGCGCGTGTGGTGCGTTCTACGGTGCTGTCTATTCGGGAAATGGATTACATCGAAGCGTCGCGGGCGCTGGGGGCGACGGATTGGGATATTTTGTTCAAACGAATCTTGCCCAATGCCATGCCTCCTTTGATTGTGTTAGCGACTCTGGGTATTGCCACAGCCATCCTGGACACGGCCGCTTTGTCTTTCTTGGGGTTGGGGGCGCAAGAGCCGATGGCCGAATGGGGCACGATGTTGGGTCGTGAACGGAATCAGATTTTTAGCGCGCCGCATCTGGTGCTGATTCCCGGTTTCATGATTTCGATTACGGTGTTAGCCTTCAATTTATTGGGCGATGGACTGAGAGATGCTTTGGACCCACGGCTGGTTCACAACCGATGATCATGGTGTAACGGCCGTTCCCCTGACAATCCTCCTACCTTTAAACGTGACATAATTCTTGACTACACATAATGTAAAGCTATAATGTGAGTTATGTTAGCTTACGCAAAGGCGCTGTTGGTCATGCCGGCGTGGCTGCGGGCGTGGCTGCAACAGTTTCTGTCGTTTTTAGGGATTCTTAGCCCGCAACAGATTGCCTTAGGCGTTCTTAAAGGGTCGTTTGACACTTTGCTCCTGGTGTTTTTGGGCGTTGGCTTTGTGGCCGGAGGGCGCGTGGTAATGGACAACCAATATACGCTGCCCAGTTCTACCCAGACAACCGCGCTTAAATGGGCGCCCATTGCTGATCGCATTGCTCGCAATGCCGACATCCCTCGAGAAGTACCATTGGTGTTGTGGTTTAAAGAAAACAGTATGTTGGCCAATAATCCCGCAAGCTGCACAGGCATCATAGGCGCCTATGATTTGGTGCGCTCTGGCGAACACCCCTGTTTCACGCCCGGTCCTATCTCAGACATTGAAGTGAGCGAGCAGCTTATTATCGCCGCCAATGAGTTTAAGAAACGCTGCCCAGACATTACGTATTACACGCAAAATCCCGATGTGATCAAGCGGTGTTATTTTGCTTATAACGCCGGTTCAGGCGCAGCCGCCCGCCTGGACGCGGACCAGTCAGCCTATGTCATGAACAATTTTGACGAGGCGCACACCAACATGGTGTACTCAGACGTAGAATTAGGCACTGTGGTGGTGAAGCAGTTGGGGGCCTGGCCCACGCACCTGGCGCTGCAAAGTCTGGTGGTATCACAATTGGACATAGAGGGAGAGGAACGGCCGTTGTCCCTGGCTATCGTAGACGTGAGTACGCGGGTTTACGACTGGCTTAGCACATCAGCAGGCAAACTAAGCAGCACTGTCCTGGGTGTGGATGGTGAAATGGCTTTCCCAACCGGGCGCAGCCTGGAGCAAGAGGATTGCATCGGCAAAGCGCATACATTGGGCAACATCCTCCTACGTCCTCGCCTGAACCCGGTCAGTTTTGCCCCTATCTTGACCCAAGACATACACGGATGCAGCTACAGCCTGCCCGGCGTAGATATTTCCAGTGACGACAGCACAGCTATCTTATATGCCCCGATGCCCGGCGAAGTCAGCACTTTTACCGACCGCTGGTACAACACCACCATTCGTATCGAAAACGATGAGTGGATCGTCTGGCTACTGCACCCCCGTTCTTATCTAGTTGAAACCGGACCTGTCAAACGCGGACAGGCCGTCGGTGTGATGGGCGCTGTTGGGTATGCAACTGGCCCACACGTCCATTACACCATTTTTGATAAGGTCAACGACACTTTTGTTGATCCCCAAGAATTTTTACCCTGACCCAGTGGAGAAGAAGCAAGGAGTACCATTATGGACCTGAATTTAGGACAACTTTTACGATTTATCCCGCTGATAGTCGGCCTGATTCTGGCCTACCATTTAATTTTTAAAGTTCAGCTACCCAACAAGGGCATCTGGTCCATCATCACATACGTGATAGGCATTTTGCTCGTTTTCCTGGCCGTCAGCTTCATCATTACTCAGGTGTTTGCCACATGGGCCAGCGATCTCTTAGATGCCGGCACTTCTTCTGAATGGCAGCAGGTGATGGATACTTCGACCAACATTTTGGATTCCGCGTTTAATACCGGCTCTGGCACTGGAGGCACCAGTGTCCCAACAACGGCCACACCACCCACCCTGATTATTGTCACCCCGACGCCTATCGGTGGTGGAGGAGGCAACAGCGGCGGCGGCGCCGGCAACACAATTTTTTACACGGTCGTCCAGGGAGATAATCTCTCTAGCATTGCCAGCCGTTTTAATACGACCGTAGCCGCAATTAAAAGCGCCAATGGATTGGTATCGGACCTGATTTACGTTGGGCAGGTACTTGTTATTCCCCAATAGGCGCGGCCATTGACGACACCGTCGGGCCTGGCAAAAGTGGGTGTTCATGCGCAATAGTGATATTTCTTCCGGTCCGTTAGGCTGGGTGAAAACGAGATGGAAGCGACTGCCTACGGATTTCCGCTGGCACATTGAAGACTCTTTTCAGCCGGAGGATATTTCAGAACGCCTGCTGCCTGGGGAAGTGCCCATGCTTCAGATTGGTCTGGCCTGGTATCGCGCTTTCCCGGCCAATATCATATTTAGATATTTGAACTGGTTTATTGTGTTGGCGATTGTGAGTACGGCCGTTCTTCTCCTGTTAGGTTTCTTACAAAGATTGAACTATTTGTACGCCATCGTGCCAGCGGCCGTTCTGGCAGGTGTCATCTTTGGCAGTGCGCGGCAATACATTGTGTACAATCAGTGGCGCGTTTTGAAGACCAACAAACGACTGATTATCTCCCTTCCCCAGCCCAAAGGCTTTCCCCTCATTGACAACATCGAACTGAAGGGGATGCCGGCGGTGGTAGACACCAACTGGTCACGGAATCCGGGTTGGCGTGTTTTCCAATTTTTTACCGGCGCACGTGACATGTACATCAGCATGGTGGCCTACAAGTTTAATGAGGACACGGCTCGCGTGGGTGATGCTCTGATCATCCCCGACGTGACGCTGCACGACGTGTTGGAGTTTAAGAAAGTAGTCTTTGGCTGATCGGCGGCTGCTTCGGCGGCTGATAGAAAAAGCGCTCCTACCAGAGGAGCGCTTTTTGTTTTAGTTCGTCACGGGGGTTTGTCGGTGGAGGGCTTGGGTTACGGCCGTTAACGCCGCGTCATAATCCGGGTGCTGGGCAATTTCCGGCACGTACTCAACGTGTGTAATGCAATCATCGGCGTCAATCACAAAAACCGAGCGCTGCTCCAGGCGCAGTTCCTTCACATACGTGCCATAAGCTGCGCCAAAAGCCATATCCATATGATCTGAAACCACCTGCACCTGATCAATGCCGGCCGCGCCGCACCAACGTCTTTGGTTAAACGGATGCTCGGAACTCACGGTTAAAATGACAACGTTTTCACCCAGATTGGCCGCTTCGGCATTAAATCGCCGCGTTTGGGCGTCACAAATACCTGTATCCAGAGAGGGGACCACAGAGATCAATCGAACTTTACCGCGGGAATCGGCCAGAGTCACGGCGCTAAAATCATTGGCCACCAGCTTGAAGCCGGGGGCCGGATCGCCTACACGCAGTTGTTCGCCAATGACCGTTAAGGATCTGCCTTTATAAGTTACGCCACCTATACGTTCCGTTGTCATGAACCTTACATTCTCCTACGAAAATAATTCAACGCAGAGGCGCAGAGAAAAAAGAAAATCTGTGTCATCTGTGTCTGGTTAAAGAGCAGCGTTAGCTCAATAATTCAACGTCGCCAGAATAGGGTTCAATCTCCATGGCTTCTGGTCCCTTGCGGGTTTCTTCAACGTCGTACAGCACCCATTGGCCTTCGTTCAGGTCTTCCGGTCGCCCAACCGTGCTGGATTTGTGGAAGAAAATTTCCTCACCGGCCCCACGAAC
>CALFEW010000168.1 GCA_937958365.1 uncultured Chloroflexota bacterium
CCCATTCGCCCAATGTGATATTGGGAAAATGGCGGGCCAATTCCTGCCAACAGGCGGCCACGATACGGCCGTATTCATTCAGCGCCATCTCCCCATTCACAATCTCGCCAAACAGGTTTTGCCGGTTGTAGGTGCAGATCGTGATGAAGTACCTCCCCGCCTGGGTGTAATCATACCCCGACAGCCGGATTGATCGCCGGTGGTGGATTTGTGGATTGTATTGGGATTTGTTTGTCACACGTTACCTCATAGGGGCAAAGCATCCATCGCGTAATACCTGGGATGACCCAATAGTCGAGCGGCGGATGATTCGCCCCTTATTGCTCCCCAAACCTTTCCCGCGATACCACCTCCGCCAGCGGTTTCCGCCGCTTCTTCCCCTTTCCAATCTCCTGCGTCGGGTAGCCAAAGGCCAGCACCGCCAGCACTTCATACGCCTCTGGGATTCCCAGCAGCGCGCACACCTCACTCAAATTATGGAACCCCACCCAATTCGAGCCAACCCCGGCCGCCCACGCCGTCAACATCATCGTCTGAATCGCCCGGCTGGCATCCGATACCCCATACGGCGAATCCTTCTCATAAGCCACCGCCACCGCCAGCGGCGCCTGCGCAATATACGGCCCCGACCGCGCCAGCGCGCCCAGCTTCCGCAGCGTCTCCGGCTGCTCCACCACCACAAAATGCCACGGCTGCCGGTTCATGCTGCTGCCCGTCAGCCGCCCCGCTTCCACAATTTGCGCCACCACCTCCGGCGGAACCGGCTCACTCGTAAAACTGCGCACCGCCAACATCGTTTTCACTGCTTCAAACACGTCCATGTTTAACCTCCGGGTCTCTTAAGTTCGCGGAACCTCAGAGGTTCCGCGAACTTGCTTCAACTCATTCCCCTACGCGAAACGTCTCTACCGCTGCCGTAAACGGCCGTAAAAACTCATCCGCCATCGCCACCGGCATAGACAACGTCACAACCGAGGCCAGCGTACCATCCACCATCAGATATTGTGCGTTCAATATTTCCATAGGCTGCCCCAACAAATTCACCAGATTTGTGGTATACGTAATCCTCACCACCGGAACGTCGCCCAGCATCAGTTCTTCCTGCTCAATCTCCGACGTCAGATCGAAAATCTGCTCCAACTGCGACAGATTCACATCCACATACTGCGCCAAAGTCAACGCAAAAGGTAAGTCCTGCTGCACCACATTAATCGTCGCCGGCGTAACACTCCGTAACGAATCCGGGCTAACATTCACCGCATAAAACTTAATCCCGGCCGCCACCAAATTACGCATATAGTCGGTGGTAAACACTCCATCCAAATTCTCGTTTTGCGAACCAACCTCCGCCATTATCTCCGAAAAATCCATCTTCTCCAGGTCAACCGCCTGCCATTCCTCTGGCAGTGCAATCGAAAACCCCACCGCCGGAAGCTCATACAGCACGTCGCCATTCGCCAGTTCAGACTGCACCAACCCAGACACGGCCGTTGCCGTCATAGTCGGTTCAGGGGTACTGGTCGGTTCAGCCGTCGGCGTACTCGTTGGCGTATCTGTGGGTGTTAACGTCGGCGTAGATGTCGGTTCCGGTGTATCCGTTGGCGGTACGGCCGTATGCGTCGGCGCAGCCATCTGTGTCGCCGTCAGCGCCGCCACCACCGTCGCCTGCACTTCCACCTCAGACAAGCCGCCACAACCGGCCAACAGCGTCCCTAACAAAAACAAAGTCACAACCCATACACGTTTCATGATTGAATCCCCTTAACAAGTTTTTATATTGCTGGAACCTCCCAGGTTCCGGGAACCTGGGAACTAAGCGTTTAGAATAGACTGGCTACGGCCGTCTGTCACCTGACAAATGTCACCCCTCTGCCATGATCCAGGGTTAAGTTCCCGGAACCTTTGAGGTTCTGGGAACTTAACAGCAGTTCCTATCTGCTCCCTATCTGCTCCCTATCTACTACCTATCTACTACCTATCTATTTCTATCTACTTTCTACCCGTCTAAACCGCAAGAATTCGCCGCCGTCACTTCTCCACCGAACAAATGTTTTATGCTAAAATACCCACATGTCTACCAAAAAACTCGTCCTGATTGACGGCCACGCGCTGGCCTACCGCATGTTCTACGCCCTGCCCCTCGAAGCCTTCACCACCAAAGAAGGCGAACCCACCAACGCCACCTACGGCTTCACCCGCACCCTGCTCGAACTCCTCCTCGCCGACAACCCGCCGGAATACCTGGCCGTCAGCTTCGACGTGGGCAAAACCTTCCGCGACGACATCTTCGCCGACTACAAAG
>CALFEW010000169.1 GCA_937958365.1 uncultured Chloroflexota bacterium
TGATACTGCGAATTGAACAGCACAAAATCGGCTGCCATCATGGAAGCATAATTGATGAATACGTAATGCAGGTCGCGTTCGCCGTGCTGCCGGCGCATAGGTCCGATACGGCCGTCGGCCGGCAGCGGGTAGCTAAGCTGGTTTTCGTGCATATACAACCCTACCGGCGTTTGGCTCGTTTGCGGACGAGTCAGGGCCAGGAATGTGGTCAGGTCTAGCATGTCGGTTGCCAGGATTAAATCTGCGGCAAACCCGACTTGCCGGAACTGCTGCGCCAGCGTCACCGCGCCGCCGTGCATTCGCCACTTCCAAAAACGAGCCGGCAACGCAAAAAGCTCAATTTCATGCCGGCTTTCCTGGATGAATCCATCCGCCCAGGATTGGTGGCTGCCGCCATGATAGGGGGAAATCAGGGCAATTTTTAAGCGCTCACTCAAGCTGTTGGCCTCGTCTGTGGCGGCGTGTGGCCGCCCTAAATACCCGGTTAAAGATTTTGACAATCACCAGTCCGAAAGATACACTAATTGTGAAAATTCTCATAAATAAGTTCTCGCCCCGTTTATGACAATGGTTTATACTTACCTGGCATATTTTCCAGGCAGGAGATGGATAATTGACGGGTAACGATCCTGAACTTTTTTGGGATGCCACGTATGCCATTGCCATGGCTCTGATAGATAATTACCCGAACCTTACCCCAGAAACTGTGGGTCTCCATGAACTGGCAGAGCTAATTCAGACCTTACCTGGTTTTGCAGATGACCCTGCTCTGGCTACCGAGCGAATACTGATAGACATACAAATTGTATGGTTTGAGGAGGCAGCGAATCTATGACTACTTCGAATACAGGCGCAGTCGCCCCTGACATCACTGTTCCTGAAGAATTGTCTAACAATGTCGTCATCACCAACATCGCCAAACTGCTGGACCCGGCGTACAACTGGGCCAGGCGCAATTCTATCTGGCCGATGGTGTTTGGTCTGGCCTGCTGCGCGATTGAGATGATTTGCACGGCATCCAGCCGTTACGATCTGGCGCGCTTTGGCATGGAAGTCTTCCGAGCGACGCCGCGCCAATCGGACTTAATGATCATTTCAGGCACGGTGACGAAGAAAATGGTTCCCACCATAGTGCGTCTGTACAACCAGATGCCGGAACCACGCTACGTGATGAGCATGGGCGCTTGCGCTTCCGGCGGTGGCCCTTTCAAGGAAGGCTATAACGTCGTTGACGGCATTGACAAGTTCTTGCCGGTGGACGTCTATGTGCCGGGCTGCCCGCCAACCCCACAGGCTTTGATCAATGGGCTGATTGCCCTTCAGGAAAAAATTGACCAGCAGTCCATTGCTACCGCTCCCTGGTACCGGAAGGACGATCCCACGGCCGGTCTGGTTCCGATTCCGGTTTTGGGACCGGACCTGGTGGACTTGCGCCAGCTTGATACGATCAGACGTGAAGCGGCCCGGTCGTTGGCTGAGCAGGAAAAACAGCGGAAAGAGGCAGAAGAAACGGCCGTTTCCCCCGAAGCAGCCTGATCAACCGTAATAGTTCCAACTCGGAAGATGGATAAGGACAAGCAATGAGTGAAGCAATTCTAGAAGCGCCCGGTTCAGGCGCCCCAGAAACTGTAGCCAACCCCGTAGAACATGCCATCAACGCGCTCAAAGAGCGCTTCCCGGAAGCCGTCGCCGATGACCCCCGCGATGGTTACAGCGGCCTTGTCGTTACCGCCGACAAATTGCCGGAAGTCGCTCTGGCTTTGCGCGACGACCTGGGTTTCGATTACCTCTCCAGCCTTACCGGCGTTGACCTGATTGATGACGGCAAGTTAGAAGCCGTTTACCACACCTACAGCATTGATCAGGGTGGCAGCGCCGTCGTCTTACACGTCCAGGTAGATCGCGAAAACCCCGTCATTCCTTCGCTCGTGCCCGTCTGGCCGGGCGCTGATTTTCAGGAACGCGAAGCCTGGGACCTGTTTGGCATTCATTTTGAGGGTCATCCTGACTTGCGACGCATCCTTACCTGGGATGGCTTTTATGGTCATCCAATGCGCAAAGATTGGAAGGAACCTTTTTACGAAGAAGCTACCAAACCATTCGGCAGCCGCTGGCCGGCCGGGGGCGTCCTTCGCGCCGAAGAGTTGAACCCCTACGGCCAAAACGTACAATACCCGCCCGGATGGGTTCCCACCGGCGAAGAGTACGATGTGGAAACGGATATGTATGCCATCACCGGAGCCAATCTGGCATATTCCATTGACGCTTCCCAGCAGATGAAAACCGACAAAATCACCGTCAATCTGGGGCCACAGCACCCCTCTACGCATGGCGTGTTCCGCATGGTCGTGCAGCTAGACGGCGAAACCGTGGTGGATTTGAAGCCGGTGATGGGTTATTTGCACCGCAACCACGAAAAAATCGGTGAACGCAACACCTTCCTGGGCAATATCCCTTACACCGACCGTCTCGATTACCTCAGCCCCATCAGCAACAATCATGGCTACGTGCTGGCGGTGGAGAAATTGTTGGGTTCGGTTGTGCCGGAACGCGCTGAGTGGATTCGTATCCTGACGGTTGAGCTGACGCGAATTGCCAATCATTTGTGGGCGATTGGCTTTTTGCTGAACGATTTGGGTGCGCTGCAAACGCCGATGCTCTATTTTTACATTGAGCGCGAATTGATTTTGGACTTCCTGGAATCGCTGACCGGGGCGCGCATGATGAACAATTACATGCGCTTTGGCGGCGTGGCCTATGATTTGCCCGACGATGTGCGTGGTCATGCGACGATGGATTTCTTAAACGAACTCGTCCACGAACGGCTGCCCAAAGCGATTGAGCAGGGCGACAACCTGATGACGTTTAACGAAATTGTGCGGGCGCGGAGTATTGGCGTGGGCGTTCTCACCCGTCAAGAGTCCATTGCCTACAGCATGGCCGGGCCGATGCTGCGGGCCAGCGGTGTGAATTACGACGTTCGCAAGGCTGAGCCTTACTCCTATTATGGCAGTTTAGACTTCGACATTCCGGTTTATTACAATGGCGATGTGTACGATCGTTACCGGGTGCGAATGGATGAGATGCAACAGAGTTTGCGGATTTTGCGCCAGGTGCTGCCCCATCTGCAAGCCACAGAAGGCAGCCCGGTGATTGATGGTAAGCCATCCTATGCCATTCGTGCGCCACAACCTGGGGAAGCTTACGGCCGTGTCGAAAACCCCAAAGGTGAACTTGGCTTCTACGTAACGGCCAAACGGCGCAGCTCCAGCCCGGAGCGGTATCACGTCCGCGCGCCATCGTTCATCAACCTGACGTCGCTGGGCAAAATGTGCCAGGGACACAAAGTGGCGGACATCGTGGTTATCCTGGGTAGTATTGACATCGTTCTCGGTGAAGTTGACCGTTAGTTGCTGAGTGGGGAATACGTATGTACGGACTTGGAATTGTTAAGGGTATGGCTATTACGTTCAGGAACTTTGTAGAAAGTTACCTGGATGATATTTTTTGGATGGGCAAAGGCGGTCGTTATTACAACGACGCTGCCTTGCAAGTACGGCAGAGCTTGAAAGGCGAGGGCGTCGTCACCGTCTTTTATCCCGAAGAAAAATTAAGCGTGCCGGAACGTTTTCGTTTTGTGCCCTTTTTGGTCACGGATGATCCTGCTCCGGGGCAAAAATGGGGCCATGACTGGTGTACGTCTTGCGGTATTTGCGCCAAGGTGTGCCCGCCGCAATGTATCTGGATCAAACGCGGCACACAGCCAAACGGCCGTCCTAAGCCCGAACCCGAAGAATTCTTCATTGACATTGACATCTGCATGAACTGCGGTCTGTGCGCCGAATTCTGCCCCTTCGACGCCATCAAGATGGACCACGACTACGAACTCGCCAGCTACGACCGCACCACCGCGCACATCCACGACAAAGAGCGCCTCAGCAAACCCATCAGCTATTGGCGCGAAATTGCTCCTAAGAAAGCTGAGGCAGAAGCCGCCGCGCGCGACTTCGCTGAAAATTCCAAGAAAAAGAAAAAATCAAAAGACGGCGAAGATGGCGATGAACCCCGGCTTGAAGAAACCACAGTCCGCCAGCTTCCTTATCGCGGCGAATACTATTAATGACTGCGATGGCCTGATCACGTTGACGTGGTCGGGAGCTTTGTCTGCTTGAATTGCATACCATATCAGGGGATTGGAGAAGGGGGAATGGCAAATGCCGATCCTTCGGCTCCAATTTCCAGTTTAAAGGACAAAATAATGTTTACAAAGAAGAAAGAGAACGGCGTGAGTGAAACGGCCGTGATGGCCGCCCTCTCCACAGTGATTGAGCCGGAACTGCACCGCGACCTGGTGTCACTGAACATGATTCGTAATCTGGAGATTGACGGCAATGACCTGAGCTTCACGATTATGCTGACGACCCCCGCCTGTCCGTTGAAGGGACGCATGGAAAACGAATCGCGCGCCGCCCTGGCGCAGGTCCCCAATTTGGGCAAAGTCACCATTAATTGGGACGCCAACGTCCCCACCGACCGCCGTATTGGCAGCCAGATTGGTCAGAATTTCCGCAATACCATCGCAGTTTCCAGTGGCAAAGGCGGAGTGGGCAAAACCACCATCGCCGTCAACCTGGCGATTGCCCTGGCAGCGGAAGG
>CALFEW010000170.1 GCA_937958365.1 uncultured Chloroflexota bacterium
TGCGCGAGGCGGACGGCCTGGCAATGAGTTCGCGCAATAAGTACCTGGACCCGGCGCAGCGGGCGGCGGCGACGGTATTGTCGCGGGCGTTGGCGGCGGGTATCACGGCGCTCCATGAAGGCGAACGGGACGCGGAGCAGTTACGCGCCTCGATGCGCGCCATCATCACCGCCGAACCGCTGGCCCGATTGGACTATATCAGCGCCGCCGATCCGATGACGCTGGCAGAGTTGGCTGAAATAGGAGAAGGAGCGGTGTTGAGTACGGCCGTTTTCTTCGGCCGCACCCGCCTCATAGACAACATGATCTGGCAATTGACAGTTGACGATTGACCATTAACAATTGACCATTTAAGGAGATTCCCCCATCCATGCGTTGGGTATTACACGCCAAAATTCACAAAGCCACCGTCACCGAGGCCAACCTCGATTACGTGGGCAGCATTACCATTGACGAAGCCTTGCTGGAAAAGACCGGCCTCTGGCCGGGCGAAAAAGTGCAGGTGGTAGACAATACCAACGGTGCGCGTCTGGAAACTTACATCATCAAAGGCGAGCGCGATTCCGGCATCATTTGCATGAACGGCGCGGCGGCGCATCTCATCCACGCCGGCGACGAAATCATCATCATGGGCTACGAACTGACCGACCGGCCCATTCTTCAGCCCCAAGCCATCCTGGTAGACAAAGCGAATAAGTTTGTGCGGTATTTGTAGGCCGCAACTTCCCGGAAGTTTAGAACTTCCGGGAAGTTGCAGCTTGCTTTTTTACGCCCGGCCTAACACGGCCGCCAGCAGCGCCATGCGGATGTACATGCCGTTTTGCACCTGCCGGAAGTAAGCGGCGCGGGGGTCTTTGTCCACGTTGTAGTGGATTTCGCCCACACGCGGCAGGGGGTGCATGATAACCATTTTGTCTTTGGCTTTCGTCATCAGCTCAGACGTGATTTCATAATAGTTTTTCACCTGTTCGTACTGCGCCAGGTCGGAGAAGCGCTCTTTTTGCACGCGGGTCACGTACAACACGTCGGCGTTTTCAATCACGTCGGCCACGTCGTGGGTCTCGCGCACGTCTACTTTGGCGTCAATCACCTGATTCATGGTGGTCAGGGGCAGGCGCAAAATCTCCGGCGAGACGAAGCGCAGGCTGACGTCGAAGTGCAGCAGCAGCTTGGTGAGGGATTGCACGGTACGGCCGTAACGCAAATCGCCCACCATCGCCACCTTTAGCCCATCCACCCGCCCCAACTCTTCGCGGATGGTGAACAGGTCCAACAGGGCCTGGGTGGGATGTTCACCCGGCCCGTCGCCGGCGTTTAGTACGGGCACGCTGGCATAATCGGCGGCCAACTTGGCCGAACCAATTTCCGGATGGCGCAAGACGATGGCGTCGGAATATTGCTCCAGAGTGCGCACGGTGTCGGCCAGGGTCTCGCCCTTGCTGACAGAGCTAAATTGCACGCCTTGCGTAATCGGAATTACGCTGCCGCCCAACCGCTCCATCGCCGCAATAAAGGAGGAACTGGTGCGGGTGGATGGTTCGTAGAACAGGCAGGCCAGCACATACCCTTTCAGCAAGTCGGCGCTGCCGACGCGGTGAACCATTTCGCGCATTTCTCGCGCCCGCTTGAAGATGAACGACAGGGTGTCGCGGTCAAATTGGTCTACCGATAAAATGTCCTGGCCGAGCAAAGCGTTGCTTTGGGCGACTTTTTGCGTCATTTCGTCCAGGTTGAACAGGGGGGTTAATTCTTGAATGGTCATGGCTTCTCCTAAAAAATTGTGAATTGTGAATTTTGAAATGTGAACGGAACACGGCTTACGCCAGGACACGGCCGTTTCCCGGTTTTGCCAGGACACGGCCGTTTGCAAACACAACTTCGCCGCGCAGCACCACACGGCTGACTTTGCCGGCCACTTCCACGCCGTCGAAGGGCGTCCAACCGCATTTGGTGAACAAGTTTTCGTTGCGGATGATGGTGGGCGTCATCTCCACTTCGACGTGTGTGTCCGGCTGCTCCGGCAGGTGGTAAATGTGGCGCGGGTTGGTGTGCATGAGTTCGATGAGGCGGGGGAGGGTGAGACGGCCGTTTTCTACGGCCGTCAACATCAACCCCAGCGAAGTCTCCAACCCGGATATCCCCGGTGGCGGCGTAGCCGAGCGCTTTTCGGTCAACGTGTGCGGTGCATGATCTGTCGCAATGCAATCAACCGTTGTGTTGATGTGCGCCCACAACGCCGCCACATCCTCCGGCGTACCCAAAACCGGCCGCATGTCAGCCAGCGGTCCCAACCGCGCCGCATCCGACTGGTCCATAAACAGGTGATGGGGCGCCACTTCGCATGTCACCGGCAGCCCTTGCGCTTTCGCATCGGCGATCAACTCAATCTCTTCCTCTCGGCTGACGTGGACAATATGCACCGACCGATTATAAATTGCCGCCAGGCCAATGCTCACGGCCACGCTTTGTTTTTCCGCGTGCAGGGCGATGGGTTTGTGGCGCGGCCAGTTCTTAAAACAGGCCGCCAGCGTCGGCGTATCTTCCACACGCAGCTTGCCAAAGGTATCGTTCAGGTAAATCTTCAGCGCCACCGCATGTTCCGCCAGTTCCGGCAAATAAGCCACGTCTTCCGCGCTGCCTCCGGCAAAAAGGCCCACGTCACAGCGCACATCCGCCTGTGCCTGCCGGTACGCCGCTTGCAACACTTCCGGCGTCGTCAGCGGCGGGTTGGTATTGGGCATCGCCAGAATCATCGTGACGCCACCGGCCAGGGCTGCGGCCGTGCCGCTGGCAAAATCTTCCTTATGCTCGCCGCCAGGCACGCGCAAATGTGTGTGAACGTCAATTAATCCGGGTAAAGTGATCGTAGTCATCGTTCGTCCTGTAGTTGGTTTGCCTTGGGGTCGAGTCGTCGGTTGGTCTGGAATTGACTACCTGACTCTCGCCCAGGCAAAAAAAAAGCCCGATCCCCAAAAGGATCAGGCTATGAATTGCACTGGTTTAGCGCTTGTAGAATGGTTATTTTGTCTCGACGGTCCCAGGTGAATTTGGACACTTGTTGGTTTCTCCTTATGCCAAGATTACACACCGGGAAATTATGCTAACACAGTTGCCGGAATTTGCCAAAAAATTTTCAGGCCCGACATATCTTTATAAAACTGTCGGGCCTGAAGGTTCTAACCAGAATGGCGCAGCTCGGTGAAGAAGCGCTGCCATTTTAACGACGAGGTCGAAAGCAGTGTGTCAGCGCGGAAGAAGCGGGCCGCGAGCAAGACAAAAAGGTACGTCGTGAAGGCCAATGCGCCCAGGCTGACGAGAATTTGCCAGGTGGGCACACCGCCAACGGCCATGCGTGTCATCATCGCGGTTGGCGCGGTCAGAGGAAAGAGGCTCAGGGCTGTAGAAAACGGGCCATGGGGCGCCTGAATGAAGGCTGAGTTGAGCCACAACGGGATGAGCAAGGGCAGCAGAACAAAAAAGGTGAATTGGCCGCCTTCGCGGGCGTTGGGGGCCAGAGCGCCGATGGCTCCCATGAGGGAAGCGTAAAGCAGGTAGCCCAGAGCAAAAAAGAACAAGGCCCAGATAACAAAACCCGGTGGCAGGGTGTAAGCGCCGAACGCAGAAAAAACGGCCTGGCTGCGATTAAGCGTCAGCAGGCTGCCGCCCAGCCAAACGATCATCTGAATCAGGGCGACGACGCTGAGACCCAGGACTTTGCCCAGCATGAGTTCACGCGGCCGCAGACTGGTGAGTAAAATTTCCACTGTGCGGTTTTCTTTTTCCTGCGAAACGCTTTGCAGCATGAAGCCGCTGCTCATGCTGATGAGGAAGAAGAAAATGAACATGGTGGCGAACGGGACGAAGAAGGCCAGTGGATTGTTCTGGTCGTTGCCATTTTGCGGGGCCAGGGCTTGTTCGCGGATGACGCTTGTGGGATTTAACAGAGCCGAGGCCATTGCCTCATCACCCGTCAGGTTATAGGCCAGCACAAAAGCGAGCAGGTCTTCATTGGGCGTGTTAAACGGCCGAAAATCTTGCGTAATCACAATCAATTCGCCGTTGGTGACGTAATCGGCGGTGATGAGGAAGAAGGAATCGAACTCACCGGCTTTCAGGGCAGCGCGGGCTTCGGTCTCGCTGGCAAACGAATGAAGCATACTCAGTGGCAGTGCATCTGGCAGCCGCTTAATCAAGTTGGCTTCGTCCACGTAGGCGATGGCTTCTGGTGGCGCGTTCAGGCCGGACAGAATGCCCTGCACGTTTTCTTCGTTGAAACTGCTGCTGGCCATGAGCTGCGTGCCCACGTTGAAAAAGATGATTAGCCCCGGAAACAAAATGGTCATAATCCAGAAGGAACGCTTTTGCAGCGTGGTGACAATTTCATGTTTGACGATGATGAGGATATTGCGCATGGGGTTAGCTCCTGAGGCGCACGGCCGTTGCCACATCTTTCAACGAGAGATTCTGGCCGTAACGTAACATCCCTGTACGGAAAATGCGCGACGCTACCCAGACGCTGGTTAAGGCGGAGCCTGTCAAAATCACCCAGCTCAAAGCCATTTGCCACAGCGGCACGCTGCTCATGCCCCAACGCAGCATCACCGTGATGAAGGAAGTGGTGGGAAAGAGCGTCAGAAATACCAGGATTGGACTGTTGGGGTTGGCAAGAAACAGAGCCATGAAGAAAAAAGGTATCAGGAAAAGCAGGTTCAGAACCCCAACGATTTGCTGCGCCTGGGTCAAATCGGTCACGGCGCTGCCGATGGCGGTCATGAGGCCGGCGATGAAGGCGTAGGCGGGAATGAAAAACAGCACCACAACCAGCAGCAGCGACCAGGGCACGCTGATGGAACGCAGCGCTTCAAAAAAGATTGCGCCAATCAAGATGGCCCCGATGCCGGTAAGCACCCAAATGAAAACCTGCGTCAGCGAGACAGCCAGCAGCCCCAGGGCTTTGCCGCCAATGAGTTGGCCGGGTGTGACGGTGGTCATCATGATTTCGATGGTGCGGTTTTCTTTTTCGTCGGTGACGACCTGGAGCAGGTAGCCGGAGGAACCCATAACCACGAAAATGAAGAAGAAGGCGGCAATGAACGGGATGAAGAAACTAAAGATGTACCGTTCGCTGAATTCACGGCGGCCATCGGCGGCGCGCACGGTCAGATCGGACCCTTCGACCAGGCGCGTTTGAATGTCGGCCGAAAAGTCCTGGGCCAGGTTGGCGCGCAGGTAGCGGTTGAAGTCGCTGTAAACTGTGACGCCGGGGGTGTCTTGCCAGTAGTAAAAGTCTATTTGCATGGTGTGGGGATAATCGGCCGGAATGACAAAGATGGCCTGGATTTCCCCATCGGCTAGAGCCTGGCGGGCGGCGGCTTCGTCGGGAAACGGCCGTATCGCCAGCAACTCATTCCCGCTCCCCATTGGTGGAACCAGGGTGGGGTCTATGATGCCCGCCGCGTCCACGTAACCAATGGGCCGTTCCTGGTCGCCGCGAATGGAAATGATGATGCCCGCCGCCATGACGACGATCAAAATCAGCGGGAATCCCAACGTGCCCACCCAAAAGCTGCGTTTGCCCACCATTTTACGATATTCATGCCGGGCCAGTAACCAGAAGTTACGCATGAGACGCCTCCCTGGCTTCCTTGCCTTCCTGAACAACCCGCACAAAAATGTCATCCAACGATGGTTCGGCAATTTCAAAGCGCTCAATCGTCAAATTGTCCTGGCGCGCTAAATGGCGAAAAACATCTTGCGGATTGACGCCGGCGTCTAACGCCAGATGCCAGCCGCCGTTTTGATGGCGCGCTTCCAGCACGCCGGGAACCTGGTTGAAATCGCCGTGCCCTTCCAACAGGATGGCGTTGCCGGAGAAATCGCGCTTGATTTTGCTGACGTCGCCATAGAGGACGGTACGGCCGTTATCAATCAACACAATCCGGTTACACAGCGCTTCCACCTGATACATCTGGTGCGTAGACATGATAATCGTTTTGCCAGCCTGCCGCTGCTCTTCGATGATGTCTTTGGCCAGGCGCGTGTTCACCGGGTCCAGGCCGGAAAACGGCTCGTCTACGATGATCAAATCCGGTTCGTGCAGCAGCGTGGCGATTAATTGCGCCTTTTGCTGCATCCCCTTGCTCAGTTCCTGAATTTTCTTCTGCCGATGATCAAACAAGTCCAACCGTTTCAGCCAGCCTTCCAGGCGTTTTTTGGCTTCGCTTTCCGTCAGACCCTTGAGTGTGCCTAGAAAAACGAGGGTTTTGTCCAATTGGAGGTCTTTGTACAGCCCACGCTCTTCGGGCATATAGCCGATGCGCTGTTTGCTGGCTTCATTGACACGGCCGTCGAACACGGTAATTTGCCCGGCGTCCGGTTCAAAAATGTCCAGCATCATGCGAATGGTTGTGGTTTTGCCCGCGCCGTTGGGGCCTAACAAACCGAATATTTCACCGGGAAAGACTTCAAATGAGACGTCTTTGACCGCTTCAACGCGGCCAAAGCTTTTGCGAATAGACGAAACAGTGACAGTAGGCATAAATGCAATCTCCGAGCAACAAAGCTCTCTTGATGGGGAAAATCGTCGCACCTTGCTCGTTATCTGATGCCCTTAAAGCGTGTCCACGACGCAATTTTCCCCTGAATGTCCAAATAGCTGATGCGAAAAACCACTTTTCTATACGTGGGAATCTCAGGGATGGTTCACATTTGTTTCACAGAGTGTAGCGGATTTCCCCAATCATTCCACCCCGCGCCATGCTCAGGCCAATGGATTAAACAACTTGTGGGAAGCTGGAGATTAGAGACTGGAGACTGAACCAGCCCCCAATCTCTAGTCTCCAATTCTCGTGATATAATCCTTCGCCTTGCGCCGGTGGCAGAACACCCGGCCTATCCAAAACTGCGGCGGTCGTAGTTCCCGCCTTATCAAAACAAAGGAGAATGTTTGTGTCTGTTTTTAGTTCAAAAGAAAATAGTCAAGTGAAAACGGCCGTTGGCCCCATTGCCCAATCCATGCCGGCCATTGCCCTGATTGTCATCGCCGCCTATGTCGCCGCCCAAATGGTCGCCGACGTCGCCAGCCTGCGGATTGGCAGCGTAGCCGGGCTGGCGGTGGACATGGGCACGTTTATCTACCCCATCACCTTCACCCTGCGCGACGTGGTGCATAAAATCTGGGGTAAACGCAACGCCCAGGCGCTCATTATCACAGCGGCCGTTATCAACGTGTTGATGGTCTTGTATCTGGGTTGGGCGGCGGCCGTGCCCGGCGACCCGGTCGCCGACCCTGACGGCGTATTTAGCGCAGCTTTTGCGCTGGTGTTTGGCCCGTTGTGGCGCATTGTCGTGGCTTCCATTCTGGCGGAAGTCGTGAGCGAGATGGCGGATACGGAGGCGTATCACTGGTTTGTGACGCGCATCACCCACGACAAACAGTGGGCGCGGGTCTTGGTGAGCAATGCCATCAGCATTCCCATTGATACGGCGATTTTTGCGGTGGTGGCTTTTGGTGGGGTGCTGCCGTGGACGGCCGTCTGGCAAATCTTCCTGTTCAACCTCATCGTCAAATTCGGCGTCACCCTGGTCAGCCTGCCCCTCATCTACGTTTACCCCGACCCGGATTGGTCGCAAATGGGGGATTCGAGTTCGTAACCCGTAATCCGTAAACGGAACACGGAATACGGAATACGGATTACGGAACACGGATTACGGCTCACGGCAGCGTGCATCCGCCGGGGATCGCCAGGTTTGGATCTATAAAAATCTGCTGCGATTGCGCCGTGCCGGTGGCGTCGTCTTGAACGCGCACTTCCTGGTTATAGGTGGCGCAGCGTCGCGCCTTGGCGAAGTGGTAAAACGGACCCGGTCCACGGTATTCGGCCGGTTGGTCGGCGTCGAAAATCCAGACGGTGTAAGGGCCGCCACCGCCGCCATAGGGGGTGATTTGCACCTGGCAGCGCCACTCAGCGCCGATGTATTCACAGCCTTGTAGGACCCAAATTAGCGTGGTGGGCTGTTCAGAGGTAGGCGAGGCTACGGCCGTTTCCGTCGCTTCTGGCGTGTCGGTGGGCGTGGGCGTGGCGGTTGCCGGTACGTAAGCGTCCAGGCTAAAGGTCAACTCCGGGCCAATTGGCTCATCGTTGGCCGGGTTCACCAGCGACCAGACGCTTTCGTAGCTGCCGGCGGCTGCCGGGGCGACAAAAGTAGCCGTGAGGGTGATGGTTTCCCCGGGTTGAATCTCGGCGTTCAAGGGGATAGGGCTGTCGGCAAAACTGAAATCGTCGCCGGATTGATAGCCCCAGGCCAGATCGGCCGACCAGGGGCAGTCGCCAGTGTTTTGCAAAACCCAATTGACCGGGAAGGTGGCGTTGACCGGGGCGCTTTTGAAGCGCACGTTTTGGTAGGTGAAGACGTTCACCAGTTCGACGTCTGGCGTGCAGGCCGCTAAGAAAGCGGCGGTTGCGTTTATGGTGGGCACGGCCGTTGCTCTTTTGGTGGGGGTAGGCTTTGGCGTGGACACGGCCGTTGGTTCTTCGGTAGGGCTGATGGTGGCGGGCACGGCCGTTGCCTCCACCTCTGGCGCATCGGTAGCCGCTTCGGTTGGCGCCGATGTTTCTGTGGCGACATCACCCAGAACAACGGCGACTGAGGTCGGCGTGGCTGACTGGTTGCCCGACTTCTTCAGCGCCAGAAAACCGCCAATCACGCCCAACAGAATCACCCCCAGGACGATAAACAGCCAGGGCGATCGCTTTTTTGCTGCCGGTGGCGTCTGGCTGACGGGTGGGGCGCTTTGCATAACCGGTGGCGGGATGACCTCAGTGGGTGTGGTGAGGGTGGCGGCAACGGCCGTTATCGCGCCCGCCGCCGGTAGTGGATTTGCCGTCAATTCAACGGTACTGCCGGCCAACGCCTGCGCCTGTTCCAGGTCGGCCGGTGCGGCAAAAACGCTGGCCTTCACATCCGCTGAGAGTGGCAGCGCCCGCAAATCTTCGGCCATCGCTTTGGCCGTCTGATAGCGGTTTTCAGGCTCTTTGGCCATGGCGTGCAAGATAATATCTTGTAAGCCGGGGGGCACGTTGGGGTTGAATTTGACCGGTTCCGGGATGGGGGTGTTGACGTGCTGCATGATGACGGCCAGCGGCGTATCGGCGGAAAAAGGAAGCTGGCCGGTGGTTATCTGGAAGAGCAACACGCCCAGGGCGTAAATGTCCACGCGCTCATCGCCCGGTTTGCCCATGGCCTGCTCCGGTGACATGTACGAGGGCGTGCCGATGAGCGCGCCGGTGGCCGTGTAAGCCATCGTCTGGCCGCCGACGAGCTTGACAATGCCAAAATCGGTCAGAATCGCACGGCCGTCTTCATTGAGCATGATATTGGCCGGTTTGACATCGCGGTGGACCATGCCCCGGCTGTGGGCGTAGTCCAGCGCTTCGGCCACCTGCAAAGCGATTTGTATCGCTCGTTCCAGCGGCATTGTTTGCTGATTGGCCGCCAGGTCTTCCAATTTTTGCTTCAGCGTGCCGCCGGAGACGTACTCCATCACCAGGTAATACATGTCGTCGCGGTAAACGTCAAAATCGTAGATGGCGACGATGTTGGGGTGGCGCAAGGAGGCCATGGCTTTGGCTTCGCGCTTGAAGCGTTGCAGGAAATCTTGCTCGCTCACCAGGAAGGCGTGCATCAGCTTGATGGCGACGTAGCGGTCCAGACTTTCCTGATAACCTTTATAAACTTCGGCCATGCCGCCGCGGCCTAGTTTCTCCAGGAGTTGGTATTTGCCGATGGTGCGTCCGGATAGTGTGTCGGTCATGGTTTCTCCTGTTTGCCTGGTGCGCCAGGGCAAAATTGCAGAATGGGCGCAGCGGAAAGACAAACAATGGCAACAAATTGAGTATACCCAAGTTTTTAATGTTGTGAAGATGTTTTGGCGGTGAGTCTGGCTTGATTATGGGGGGAGAATGTTGCAATGGGGATGACGGCCGTTCCCCGCCACGCGCCGGGCGGCAACCGCCAGCCAAACAAAAAGAGGCTGGCTTATGCAGCCAGCCTCTCGTTTAGTCCGTTCGTTTTGCGCTTATCTGACGTCTACCAGTTCAACTTCAAAAACAAGGGTCGCATTGGGCGGAATAACCGAGCCGGAACCTGCCGCACCGTAAGCCAGGTCTGCGGGGATAATCAATTGGCGCTTGCCGCCGACTTGCATCGTAGCCAGGCCTTCATCCCAGCCGGGGATGACGCTGCTGGTTCCCAGGGCAAACTCAAGGGGCGTGCCACGCTCTATGGAACTGTCGAACTGCGTGCCATCTTCCAGCCAGCCTGTGTAATGGACGGCAACCATCTGCCCCGCTTCAGGGGTAGCGCCATCGCCGACAACGATGTCGTAATATTTCAGCCCGCTATCCGTTGTGGTGAAATCCGCTTCGTCTATTTCGGTTTTGGCAATCGGCTTGCTGATGTCGTTCAGCGTCACTTCCATCAACAAGGTGGAACCGGCCGGGATGGCATCGCCATAGCCTTCATCGCCCAGCGCCAGTTCTGCGGGAATGAGCAGTTGGCGTTTGCCGCCAATTTGCATCCCAACCATGCCTTCTTCCCAGCCGGGGAATACCTGTTCGGTGCCAACGCGGAAGTCGAAGGGCATGCCTTGTTGGAAGGAGCCGGTGAAGTAGCGCAGGGAATCGGCCACCCAAATGATGAAATCTACGTTTACGGAATCGCCATCTTCGACGGTTAATTCGCCGCTGCCGGTTTCCAGATCGTAGTATTGCAGGCCGGAATCGGTGGTCACGTAATCGTCAACGGAAACGGCCGTTGGCTCCGGTGGCGCTTCTACATCCAACAGTTCCACCTGCAAAATAATGGTCGAATCGGGCGGGAAAATACCACCGCCGTCAGCGCCAAAAGCCAAATCTGGGGGAATCAGCAGTTGGCGACGGCCGCCTACTTGCATATCGGCTACGCCCGCTTCCCAGCCGGGGAAGACCTGGCTGCTGCCCAAAACAAAGGTCAACGGTTGGCCGCCGGCCTCGGAATCATCAATGAGCTGTGGGCCGGTTGTCTCGTCGGCTGGGGCCAGCCACATAACGTAATGGGTGGTGACAATGTCGCCATCTTGCGGCGTCGCGCCATCGCCCACAACCATGTCATAAACGCCCAGGCCATCGGCCGCTTCCACGTATTCGGCAACTTCTTCCGGTTGTCTTTGGGTGACGTCCAGTAGTTCCACGCCGGAATCGGCGGTCGTTGTGTCTACCGGCGTTTCGACCACAGTTTCTTCAACGACTTCGCCGGTCTCGGCGCTGTCGGCCTGTGTCGCAACCTCGTCGGCCGGCACGGCCGGGCCGCAAGCAGCCAGGACAACTACCATCGCCAGAACCGCGATGATGCTTATGAGGTAAAATCTTTTCTCGTTCACAAAATCTCCTTTTAATTTAATAAGCTCCGACCGGGCATTGTACCATAGGCAAGCGGCAAGCCTGTAGCAACTGACGATTTCTTACATGCAACTCATGGAATTGTTTGGGAATTGTGAAGGGCCAAGCGCTATCATGAGGTTGGCGTTTTTAGGGAACGGGGCGCAGATTTTTGCGGATAGGGTGGATAAACGCGGATTTTCTACAATGTTCAGCCGTGAAAAGCCACGAAATGTGCGTTTATCCTTCCCTTCACCAGTTTGGCCGACACGGCCGTGCCAAACTTATCGTGTTTAAACGAAGTTTCCCGGATTGGTTGACACGATCTGATAATTTGTTACTATTTCGGCACGATGTTAAATAAAGTGACTTTCTTTCCCCGCCGTCGCCGTAGCAGCCGGACCCCTGGTCTGGATTTTTCGGTTGGGTAAGTCACGCAGCACTCGTCAACAACCCGAACCGCCAGACCACAACGAGGTCTGGCGGTTTTTTTTTGCCACAAAACATTTACAGAAACTTCCCAGAGGTTCCAAGCTTCGGGAGGTTGGTTGATTGGAGATTGTCATGATTCGTGTAGGAATTTTTGGCGCAACCGGGTATACCGGCTACGAATTGGTGCGCCTATTGCACCAGCATCCAGAGGCGGAAATTACTTTCGCCACGTCGCAATCTTACGCGGGTAAGACGTTGGCCGCGCTTTACCCGCAAGCGCCACGTCTGCCGCTGATTTCCGGGGAAGAAGCCCCTTTAGACCAGGTTGACGTGGTTTTTTTGTGTTTACCCCACGCGGCGGCGGCGCAAACGGCCGTTACCACCCTCCACGCCGGCCCCAAAGTCATAGACCTCAGCGCCGATTTTCGCCTCAAAGACGTGGCAACCTACGAAAAATGGTACGGCGTGCCTCATCCCGCTCCCGCCCTGCTGGCCGAAGCCGTCTACGGCCTCACTGAATTCGCCCGCGCTGATCTGCGGCAAACCCGATTGGTCGCCAATCCCGGCTGTTACACCACCACCAGCCTGCTGGCCTTGCAGCCGCTCATG
>CALFEW010000171.1 GCA_937958365.1 uncultured Chloroflexota bacterium
CAACCAACCAACCCGCCAATCAACCAACCCGCCCTCAGCCACCCGCCACTCGCCACCCGCCACCCACCTCGTCTTTGGCGACAAGGCGGCCAGCCAGGTTGCCAATAACGTCAAGACAGTGGTGGTGGAGATCAAACCGGTGGGGAACTGGAAAGAGGTGTGCCGCCTGGCGGTAGCCGAAGCGGCCAAATACGAAGGCAGCGACGGCCTGAGTCTGGAACTAACCGGGCACGGCTGGGCGATGGACTTCCCCAACCAACAAACCCGCATCTGCCAGGACCTCATCGGCGCCCTCCGCCGACTGCCCGGCATCACCAAAGTCACCGCCCGGTAGCAGATTGGAGATTGGAGATTGGAGATTCGGTCAATCTCTAATCTCCAATCTCTTCTTACAACGCCTGCCGAAAAACGCGCAGCCAGTTACCGCCCATGATGTCGGTCACGTCGTCCGGTTCGTAGCCGCGCTCTCGCAGCGCATCGCCAATTTTGTCCAGGTCGGCGATGGTGTCCAGGCCGGCGGGAATGTGTTCCCGGCCAAAACCGCCATCCAGGTCACTGCCGATGCCTACGTGCCGGGCATCCCCCAACAACTGGCAGATGTGGTCTACGTGCGCCACAACGTGCGCCAGCGTCACTGCCTCTTTGCGATCCCCTTTGCGCCAGCCATTGAGCAGGAAAGCGTTATACAACGCCATACCGATCACGCCATCCCGCTCGCCCAACAGCCGGATTTGCCGGTCGCTAAGTTGGCGCGTGCCGTCCACAAGGGCGCGGCAGTTGCTATGGCTGGCGATGATCGGCCCTTCGTAGCGCTCCAGCGCCTCGATGGTGGACTTTTCGCTCATGTGGGTTAAATCGAGGATGAAACCCAGGTCGGCCATCACTTCCAGCAGGTGGTAGCCCTCTTTGGTTAAGCCCTGATCGTCGCGGGTCCAGCCGCCGGTGGCGTAGCGCGTATCGTCCCAGGCCAGGCCAATGAGGCGCAGGCCGCGCTCATACCACATTTCCGCCTCTTCGGGCACGCGAATGGGGTCCGCGCCTTCCATCGAAGCGATGACGCCGATGAGCGGTTTTTGCCCTTCGGCCGGCTGCCGATGGCTTTGCAGCACTTCGTCGAGTATTTTCTGGTTGGTCACCAGGCGAACGTACTCCACCTCGTCGGTGAGGCGGTGGTAGTAGTCTAGCTGTTTCATGGCGTAGCCATGGGCCTGTTCGGCGTTGTGGTAGACCATCTTTTCGCCGAGGATGGGGATTTTGGCGTGGCTGGGGGTGACAAACAGCGTGCCCACCACCAAGCCGACGCCGCCCTTGAGCATGTCGGGGAAGGCCACGGTGGCGAAGCCGCGTTCGCCGTCGGGCGCTTCGTGCTGGCGGATGTGGGTGACGGGGTGAAGGGGGGAACGGCCGTGATTCAGCGCGTTATAAGCAATGTCTAAATGTGCGTCTACGATGATCATAGAAATCCTTTGGGCAGCTTCGACCTGATGTTACCGGATCAACCGTCGCAGCGTTGCCAGATTCACAGGGTCCATTTCAATTTCACGGCCGTTTTCATCTTCTTCGGTCTTCGGTGTTTCCAGGTGGGCGGGGTGGTTGGCCCAACGCGGGTCGTTGACGAAGTTGGCAAACCCGGCCTCGCCGATGAACCCCCGGCCAATATGCTCGTGGCGGTCTTTGTTGGAAGCCAACGCATGTTTGCTATCGTTGAAGTGGAAAAATTTGATCTGGTTCAGGCCAACAACCCGGTCAAATTCGGCCAGCGTGGCCGCATAAGTTTCCGGCGTGCGGATATCGTAACCGGCGGCAAAGACGTGACAGGTGTCGAAACAAACGCCCAGGCGTTCATCGGGTCCCGCTTCGCTCAGGATGCGTGCCAGTTGAGCAAACGTACAACCCAGATTGGTTCCCTGCCCGGCCATCGTTTCCGGGCAGATGGTGACGCCGGGAGCGCTGGCCTCTGTTTCCACGAGCAAACGCCGGAGGGCGCGAATAATGTGCGCCAGGCCGGTTTCTTCGTCGCCGCCGACAAATGAGCCGGGATGGAACGTGAGGAGAGGAATGCCTAACTGCCCGCAGCGTTCGACCTCGATTTTGAGCGCCTGGTAAGATTTTTCCCACAGCGCTTCATCCACCGAGGCCACGTTAATCAAGTAGCTGGCATGGACGGCGACAGGGTGAATGTGGTTGTAGGTCTGCGCCGCTTCGCGGAATTGGGCCATGTCCTGATCGGTAAGTGGTTTGGCCTGCCACTGGCGGTTGCTTTTGGTGAAGATCAACATCGTCTCGCAGCCGGTTTCGTGGCCGCGTTGGAAGGCGGTGTACACGCCGCCGGCCGTACTCATGTGTGCGCCTAATCGCATAATTTCCTCTGTCGGGTGTAGGATGAACGGGTGATTGGGTGGCACTCACCCGCTCACCTGTTCACCAGGTCATTTCTTCCGGCACGTCGCTGCCGAAGTAGCCAATAGATTCTGAGCCATCCAGCGTATAAACGCCGTCGCCGACGATGCGCCAGACTTTTTTACCGGCCAGGTCTACGATAAATTCGCCTTCACGCCGACCGGTAGCCACACCTTCCAGATCATACAAAACCTGTCCACGTAATAGAGCAAACTGCTCGCCTTTTTTATCCACCAAACCACGCATGAGTTTCTCTCCTTCAGTTGTTAGTTGGGAGTGGTTCGTTGTTCGTGAAGAAGCGCTATCAACTATCAACTGATTCAGGGAATCGTGAAGGCAGCCTGGATGACCCCGGTAGGATCGGTGAGCGTGAGGGTTTCTCCTGACTGCCAAACAGGCGATTCCAAACCCCAATAGAGGTCGGTTGGGCCATCGGTACCGGCTTCGGTGTGGATGAGAATGCCGGCGCCTTCGCCAAAAAGCGTGACCTGACCGAATAGATACTCAAAACCATTTTCGTCGCTGATGGTCCAGCCGGGTAGATTAAGCTGGCGTGTGCCGGTGTTGATAAGCTGCACGGCTTCGTCGGTGAACGAGCCGGCGCCCACGACGCTGATCTCAATGATGATTTCGCCTTGTGTAGAGGCGGCTTCGGTGGGAATGGGGGTGGGCGGGACGCCGGGCTGTGGCGTGTCGGTAGGAGGAGGTGTTGGGGTGGCCAATCCGCCAATCGGAATGGTAAGTTCCTGGCCGACGCTGAGGATATTGGGGTTGGCGATGCTATTGGCGGCCATGATGTCTTCCATGGAGACTTCGTAGCGGGCGCTGATGCTGCCGAGCGTCTCGCCGGCCTGGACGGTGTGGGTGGTGGGGCCGTCGCTCACGGCCGTTTCCCCATCGCCCACCGCTGCTTCTTCCGCCACAGGCGCGGCATCTCCCGCCGGCAGGGCATTGAGGTTGGGCGTGGGAATCACGGCCGTGGCCGTAGCCACCGCCAAGACTTCATCACCGCTGTTACGGCCGTCCCACCAATACAAAATTGCCAGCACCACGGCCGCCGACACCAAAATATTTAGCAAAAGGAAAGGGGCCATCCGACGAAAAGACATCTGATTCTCCTGAGTGTGTTGAACTTATTGTACAGGAAGGGGAGAGTGGGGGCTAGAGGGGAGGGGAATGGTTAATAGTCAATAGCTAACAGCTAATAGCGCTCTCGCTCTCGCTTTCGCTAT
>CALFEW010000172.1 GCA_937958365.1 uncultured Chloroflexota bacterium
GCCGACGGGACGAGCTTCAGCCGCGAGGCCATCTTCAAACACATCGAAGCGATGCTCGGCCAGGCGCGCTATGACGCCATCCCCTACGTGGACGACGACGGCTATTCGGTGGACATCTACGGCGTGAGCCGCAGCGACCCCTACAGCCCTATCGAACTATGAGACCCTTGTCCACCCTCCCCCGCCACCAGACCCAGGCCAGCGACGTGATGTTCGACAAAGGCCAGGTGTTGGCGCGCCAACAAACTGGAACTGACGCCCACAACCGGCCGGTCTTCGGCTACGTGGCGGGGGCGGAAATCTCCTGTGGCGTGCGCACGGCCGTCAACCGCGAGGCCGCTGACGCCGAAGGCAACGTGGTCCTGGTGGATTACGTCATCCGCCTGCCACACGGCACGGCCGTCGGCGACCAGGACCGCTTCCGCATCACCCAGCGGCATGGCTGGCCCAGCTACACGGCCGTCGAGTGCGACATCATCGGCGCGGTGCAGCGTGGGCGCACGGCCGTGACCATCAACGCCAACGAGGTGACCCATGGCCGCTAAGCGAGGCAAGGTCAACTGGTACGCTGAGGACGTGGTGCTGAAATTCACCAGGCTCAGCGAGCGAGCGTTGGAGGCTGCGGCTGCGCGGGTGGATGCGCTGACCAAGATGAACATCGTCGCCAACGACCAGGTGGACACCGGCTTTATGGTCAACAGCGTCTACTTCGCCACTGAAGACAACAGCACCTACATGGACGGCAGCGGTACGCAAATTAACCGCGAGGGTAACTTCGTCGAGCGAGAAATGGCCCCAGAAGCCAGCCTCAAGGATGGTGCGACCGCGCTGGTCTGCGTGGGCGCAAACTATGCCATCTTCCAGGAGATGGCTAACCCCTTCCTCTACCCGGCGTTGTTGGCCGTTAAATCCGAGATGAAGGGCATCATCGAAACGGTGGCAAAAGATGGTTGATGTGGACGCGGCGGCCGTCGCCCTGGCCATGGGCAATGCTGCGCTGGCAACGGCCGTTTCCAACCGTATCTACGGCGGAGATGCGCCGCCGGTGGATTACGACCCATCCGATGGCGCGGTGTGCCTGAAATCGCGCGGCGGCCAGACCCGCTACGACCCGCTCATCAATGCTTCTATCCAGGTGAAGTGTTACGGGGCAACGCCCCCAGCCGCCTGGCAGATTTACCAACTTACCTACAACGCGCTCCATGAGGCCCGCAACGGTCAGGTGACCTTCAGCCAGTCCGAAGTGACCGGCCAGCAACTCACCGAGCCAGGCACAGGGCGCGTGTTTATTCTGGCCTACTTCCGTATGGACATACGGCCGTAGCCCGCGAAGACACGGAGGATTATTCCATGAGTACAGCAGACATTATCATCGGCCCGGCGCGGGTTTTCTATGCGCCCATCGGCACGGCGCTGCCCGACGACGATTTGGCCTACGGCGCGGCGTGGACCGGCGACTGGGAGACAATCGCCCAAACCCTGACGCCGTTCACCATGAACCGCGACCTGACCACCGTAGACGTGATGATCGAGCAGTCTACACTGCCGGTTAAGCGGGTGGCGACTGAGGAAAAGGTCAGCTTTGAAACAAGCCTGGCCGAGTTGACCGGGACCCATTTGCAGTTGGCGATGGAGGGCGAAAACACGGTCACGGCTGCCGGCGCTGGGCAAGTGGGTAAAGAGGTACTCCTGGCCGGTGGTCAGGCGACGCTCACTGAGCGCACCTGGGCGGTCGAGGGTGTCTACACCACTGCGGCCGGCGTCAGCTTCCCCATCCGCGTACAGATCTGGCGGGCGACGGCCGTTCTCAATGGCGAACTGAGCTTCGGCAAGGCTGACCCGGCTGGCATCCCGCTCAAGATTGACGCCCTGGGTGACCTCACCAAGCCGGTCGGCCAGCAATTGTTCAAGTTCGAAAAAGTGACTGCTGCGGCGACGAGCTAACCTATGAAAACTGAAACCATCATCATCGGCGAGAAAACCTACGTCGTCCGCGAGGCCAAACGGAAAGCCAACGCCAAATGGCGGCAGCGCTTCCAGGCGGAATTCACGGACGTGGCCGCCCTCATCGAAGGGCTGCCCAAAACCGACCTGACGGCCCAGGCCCTCGGCGGCCTGCTGCACCAAATCATCGCCAAAGTCGGCGGCTCGGTGGACACGCTGGCGGAGTTGGTTTTTGCCTACTCGCCGGAGTTGGCCGCCGACCGGGAGACCATCGAAGAGGAGGCATACGACAGCGAGATCATGGCCGCGTTTACGGCCGTGATGAAGCTGGCGTACCCTTTTGGCTCGGTGATCCAAACGGTGAATGGTTTGGTCGCCCTTGGCCAGAAGGGCAAGCCGACGTTACCGAACTCCTCCTCCTCTACGGGATAGACGACACAGCCGTTGATGACCTGGAAGCGGCTGACTTGATGCTGGCCCGCATCCGGCGGAAGCGCTTTGAGGCGCGGATTCTGGCGAGGGAAATCGCAGAGGTGATGATGGGCACG
>CALFEW010000173.1 GCA_937958365.1 uncultured Chloroflexota bacterium
CCAGCGCCCATTGGCGGACGCTGCTATGGCAGCGCCATAATTGATATGCCGCGTAAAGTAATACCAACAGCGCCAGCGGCAAAGTGTCCAAACGGGTCAGGCAAGCCCAGCCTAATGCCAATCCGGCTGCCAATTGTGCTTTGTGATGGTTGGGTGGGAACTTTACCAACAGCGTAACGGCCAGCAGCAACAAGAGGCCAATGAGCGGCTGGGAAAAATAAAGACCGGCATAAGGCCAGGCCAGCGTGGCCGTGCCATATAAAAGGGCAGCGCCGAAAGCGGCCGTTTCCTGACCGCCGATGTGCAAGGCAAAAACGTAAAGAAGGGCGCAGGTAACGGCCGTCGCCAGTTGCGGCAGCATACTCACAAATAATTTGGGGATGGAGACGGCGTACATATCGGGTGGGTCTGGGGCAATCAGGCGACCTGCCAGGTAGAGGGGTAAGGATGTGAGCGCCAACCCGATGTCGTATTTGCTGTAACAACGGCCGTTCTCGTTCTGTACCACAAATTCATCAATAATTGTGCAGTCTACTGCCAACGAGCCATCTTCGACAATCGCCCGTGTCGTCTGGAAATTGACCATGCCGTCGGAAATATGAATCACGCCTTTGGTGGTGAACAGATAAAACCCTAGAAAAAAGAGAAAAATGAGAGCTGGAACGAAATAACTTGTCGCTGAAATCCGCCGCATAAGATTTTCCGTCAGGGTATTGGCGTTAGAACCTCAATGGCTCTTGGGGATTCTGTGGGGATTCTCCTTTTCGTCCATGACGCCTCACTAGACAAGGATGACGCATCGCCCATCACGTTAAATCAGTTGCCCCATGAATTTCTGAAAACCCACCTTAGTTTAACAGGATTGCCGGACGGTCGCATTTACCCTTAAGTACCATTCTGCGCCGGGCGTCTTGTCACTGGTGCGTTTTTGTTATACCGTTTGCCTTATGCGACGCAAACCAATCTTTCAGGGTATGGCTCATGCTTTGCAGCAGTTGGATTGGCGGCAGCAGGTGGGCATCTTGATGATTCTCAGCCTGGCAGCTTTTGCGCCGTTTATTCCTGGCGCCGGCTGGGATTTCCTGGAAGCATATCGTCGGGAAACGTTAAGCGG
>CALFEW010000174.1 GCA_937958365.1 uncultured Chloroflexota bacterium
CTTCCAGCGCCGTTATCTCATCCTGTAGGTCGTCGGCTTCCTGGGTGGCTTTGGCCGGAGAGTAAACGGCCGTACACCATAACCGCGCCAGCATTGCCACCTGCTTCGGGGTCATCGGCTGGACGATAAAGCGATGGAAGCGGCGAGCCGGAAACATCACCCGCCCCACGTAGGCATGGTCGCGGCTGGCAACCAACATCTGATGGATGCTGCGATTAGAAGAGAGCCTGAGAACGTCACTGGTCGCGTCGAAGCGGTCGCCTTCATCGGCGATTTCATCCAGGCTATCCAGCAGCAGGCAGACGGTGTGATGCGCCCCTAACATCTGGGCAAAAAAGTCGTCGGGCAGGTCGTAGACGCTGTGCTGCCGGTGCAGGGTATAGCTGATGAAATGGATGAGCGTGCCATCCCGCCGCTCTTGCCGGTAGCGGTGGTAATCGGCCAGGGAAAGGTAGATGGGCAGCGGAATGGGGCCTTCCAGGTTAAGCTGCTGGCGGACGGGCGTTTCGTCGCCGCTGTAGATGGCATACGCCAGCAGGTAGGCGATGTGGCGCAAAAAGGTGGTTTTGCCGGAACCAGGGCTGCCGGTGATGACCAGGCGGTCGCCCTGGCGGAGCAGGCTGCGCATGTCTACCGGCTCTGGTCGCTCCGGCTCAGCCTTTTCTGGCTGGCGATCCGGGCGCTCCATCTCGTGCGGTTGCGCCGCCAGGGAGACGTAAACGTCGAGCAGATTGGGGTCGGGCAGGTTGTGTTCGCGGTCGCTCAGGCCGCGTAGAGGGACACGGCCGTAACTCTCCATCACCCAACCGGCATAATCGGCGATGCCCCGGCGCAGTTGTTCCACCGGAATGCGCCCGCCATTTTGCTGGTAGAGGGTGACGATGTATTGCAGATGGTTGTTGTCGCCGGTGAGTAGAGGCGCCAGGACCTGCCCGCCCTGGATGTTGACGCCGCGGGGGGCAACGGCCGTGGCCTTCTCCCCCTGCGCCAATGCCCCGCTGCCGATAAGCTGCGCCCGCAAGCCCTGCGCTTTATCACGCAAACTGGTTAATGTCGCTTCAATAATGGCGTCTGGCACTTTGCCGCGCTGCCCTTCCTGGTAGGCAATCGCCGCTTCAATCTCGCTTAACTGCTGTCGTGTGGCTTCGATGTCCATCTACCCGCCCTCCTACAGGTGGAATCCGGTGTTGGTAAAAAATTGCCTTGCGCAGGCCCACGGTGTTGCCGTACCGGGCATGGTTGGCCCAGCCCTGCACGCTGGCCGTTAACTCGTCTAAGGATACCTCACCGGCGGCATAGGCGGCAATACGTTGGCGCAATCGGCGCTGAAAATGAATCCCCTTCCGCCGCTTCAGCCGCCGCCGTTGCGGATAGATAGTAAAGCCCAGAAAGGGAAACCCTTCCGTTACCGGCCGCGGCTGTGCCCCAGGATGCAGCGTCAGGCGTAGCCTCGCCAGGTAGTCAACCATCGCCGCCCGCCAGTCCCACAGCGTCCCCTTATTGTGGGCAAACAGCAGCAGGTCATCTACGTAGCGAGCATACCCCGGACAGCGCAGCGTGCGCTTGATAAAGCCATCCAGACTGTGCAGGTAGACGTTGCCCCAAAACTGGCTGGTTAAATTCCCGATTGGCAGGCCACGTGGCCGGGTGGCCGCCAACAAATCATCGCCTGAAAACCAGACCATCTCATATTCTTCGGCCAATACGTTCTCGCCACTGACCAAAATCTGGTCAATCAGCCACAGCACGCCCGCGTCAGGAATCCGCTGCGCCAGTTTCGCCCGCAAAATGGCATGGTCGTCCACGATGAGAATGCGAATCATGTTGTGATC
>CALFEW010000175.1 GCA_937958365.1 uncultured Chloroflexota bacterium
AGTCTCCCGCATCGTGATCCCAAGAAGAGTCAGGGAGGTATTGAATGAGCCTGGAGATATTTTTGCAGACCATTGTGAATGGTTTGTTTACCGGGGCGATTTATGCGCTGGTTGCCATTGGGCTGACGCTGATTTATGGCGTGATGATCATCCTCAATTTTGCGCATGGTGAGTTTTTGATGTTGGGGATGTACGTGGCGTATGGCGCATTTACCCTGTTCGGCATGGACCCATATCTGGCGGTGCCGATTGCCGCGTTGTTGATTTTTGCCCTGGGGGCAATCATTCAGGCGGGATTGGTGCAGCGCGTGTTGGATGCGCATCCGCTGAACCAGATTATCTTGTTGTTGGGCGTTTCGACGCTGATCATTGGTCTGGTGCAGTTCTTTTTGACGGCCGAGCCGAAAGTGGTGCGTGTGCCGTATGAAACGGCCGTTTTCACCATCAAAAATTTGCGCTTCAGCATCCCGCGCACGGTGGCCTTCTTCTCGGCCATGGTCAGTTCGCTGCTGCTCTACCTGTTTTTGCAGAAAACGCGCACCGGCGCGGCCATTCGCGCCGTCTCGCAGTCGCGCCCGGCGGCGCTGCTGATGGGCATTAACGTGAAGTACATTTATTGGCTGACGTTTGGGTTGGGAACGGCCGTTACCGCCATCGGCGGCGTCTTGCTCACCCCCAACTACCGGATGATTCCCACCGTCGGCCAGAGTTTCTCGGTCGTCGCTTTCGTCGTCGTTGTTCTGGGGACAATGGGCAATTTCATCGGCGCGTTTGTCGGCGGCCTCATCATCGGCGTCGTCGAAGCCTTCGCCGGGTTCTATCTGGGCGGCGACGTCAAAATCATCGCCAGTATGCTCGTCTTCATCCTCATTTTGCTGTTCAAACCGGCCGGCCTGTTTGGCGGGAGGAAAGGCTTATGACCACGACAACGGCTTCGCAATACGGCCGTCGCTTCGGGCTGCGCAGCATCTTGCTAGACTGGGACAAAACCCAACTGCTGATCAGCTTTATCATCCTGGGCCTCATTGCCCTGGCCCCACTCTTTATCGAGTCGCCCTACTACATGGGCATCGTCATCCTGACCACGCTCTACATCTTCACCGGCATCTCCTGGAACATCGTCGCCGGGTTTGCCGGGCAGTTGCTCATCGCCCACATCATCTTCCTGGCGGTGGGTGCGTACACCACCATCGTGTTGTACGACACGTATGGCGTCTCGCCCTGGATTGGTATCTGGCTCAGCGGCGTCACGGCCGCAGTGTTGGGGCTGGCTGTCGCCTTCATCACCATGCGCTACGGGTTAAAAATGGACTATTTCGCCCTGTTCACCATCGCCTTGATGGTGGCGATGAAGACCTTGTTCCTCAAGTGGGACTTTGTCGGCGGCGCGGTGGGCATGGGCCTCTCGCTCAGCGATCCGGGCTTTGCAAAGATGATTTTCGATTCCAAGACACCTTACCTGTACATTGCGTTGAGCCTGACGGTCATGGGCGTGATTGTGCAATATCTCATTTACCAGTCCAAGATGGGCAAATACTTCATGGCGATTCGGGAGGATGAAGCGGCCGCCGCCGCGTTGGGCGTCAATACTTCGCTTTACAAGACGCTGGCGCTGGTCATCGGCGCGGCGATGGCCGGGATTGGCGGTGGCTTTTACGTGATGTATGTCACTTTTGTGGAGCCGCCGCAGGTGTTTGACCTGGGGCTAAACGTGGAAATTATCATGGCCGCGCCGATTATCGGCGGGTTGGGCAGTCTGGCCGGGCCGGTGCTGGGCGGCATTCTGAACAAGCCGCTGGCCGAGTTTATTCGCGGCACGCTGTCGGCCGGGCGCAGCGGCACGACGCTCATCGTCTATGGTTCGTTTCTCGTCATTGCCATCTTGTTTATGCCCCGTGGCGTGACCGGCGTGGTTCACAGCCTGTATTTACGGGTGCGGCGGCGATGGGAAAACGGCCGTAATCCGTAGACCGTAATCCGTAGACCGTAATCCGTAATCCGTAAGCCGTAAACCGAGCAAAGATACTATCGTCACCTTTTATCTGTGTAATCTTTGTAATCTTTGATAAACCACTCTGGAAAAAAAGAGATGAGTATTCTCACAGTTGAAAATATTACCAAACGATTTGGCGGGTTGGTGGCCGTGCATAATCTCAGCCTCAGCGTCGAAAAGGGCGAGATTCTGGGCATGATTGGCCCCAACGGCGCGGGCAAAACCACCGCCTTCAACATGATCTCCGGTTACTACCGGGCAGACGAAGGGCGTGTCGTGTTCGACGGCCAGGATGTCACCGGCCGCCGGCCGGATCAAATCTGCAAACTAGGGTTGGCGCGCACTTTCCAGGTTGTCAAACCCTTTCCCCAACTCAGCGTGTTGGACAACGTCATCGTCGGCGCGTACAACCGCACCAACGACAAACAAGAAGCCCGCCAGCGGGCGCAAGAGGTCATCCAATTCCTGGGCATGACCGATATGTCCGGGCAACTGGCCGGCAGCCTCTCCGTCGCCGGCCGCAAGCGGCTGGAAATCGCCAAAGCGCTGGCGACCGAACCCAAGATGATTTTGCTGGACGAGGCGATGGCCGGGCTGCGGCCTGTCGAAACCGACATGATGATCGAATTGGTGCGCCAGATCAGCCAGCAAGGCATTGCGCTGCTGCTGGTGGAACACGTCATGCGCGTCATCATGTCGCTGGCGGATCGCATCGTCGTCATTCATCATGGCGAGATGATTGTGCAGGGCGAACCGCAGGCCGTGGTGCGCGACAAAGCGGTGATTGACGCCTACCTGGGTGAGGAGGTCGTGGATGTTACAGGTTCATAACATTGACGTGGCCTATGGCGACGTTCAGGTTTTGTATGACGTTTCCCTGGACATTAAGCAGGGCGAACTGGTGGCGGTGATCGGCGCGAATGGCGCGGGCAAAACGACCTTGCTGCGGGCGATTTCCGGTATTTTGAAGCCGCAAAAAGGGTCTATTCACTTTCGAGACAAGACCATCAGCGAGCAAGCGCCCAACAAAACGGTGGGCGATGGCGTGGTGCAGGTTCCCGAAGGGCGGCTGCTTTTCCCCGACATGACAGTGTTGGAAAATCTGAAGATGGGCGCTTTTCTCACGAAAGACAAGGCGATCATCGCCGAACGGTTGGCGTCGGTGTATGAGATGTTTCCGCGCCTGAAAGAGCGCGAGAAGCAGTCGGCAGGCACGCTGTCGGGCGGGGAGCAGCAAATGTTGGCGATTGGTCGCGGGCTGATGGCCGGGCCGACGCTGCTGATGATGGACGAACCGTCGTTGGGCCTGTCGCCGAAGTTGGTGCAGCAGGTGTTTGCCCTGACGCAGCAAATCAACAAAGAGTTGGGCGTGACGGTGCTGCTGGTGGAGCAGAACGTGCGCCTGTCGTGCGAAATTTCTAACCGGGCGTTTGTACTGGAAAACGGCCGTATCGCCCTGGAAGGCCCCGGCGCAGAAATGCTGGCCAACGACCACGTGCGCCGCGCCTACCTGGGCTTATAAGTTGAGATTTTTACCGCGGAGAGCGCGAAGGACGCGGAGATGTTCTCTGGCATAACCTCCGCGCTCCCCGCGTTCTCCGGGGTTAGATTCTGTTTGTTAGCCAATCGAAGATTGTGAAAGTTATGCGAATTCTATTCATCAACCCCAACACATCGGCCAGCTTCACGGCCAAAATTCAGGCTATTGCCGAACGCCATGCCCTGCCGACTACCGAAGTCGTCGCTACCAACCCGACCGCCGGGCCGCGTTCCATTGAGGGCATCTACGACGAACTGCTCAGCGCGGCCGGCACGTTGGAGGTCGCCATCCGCCACCTGGACGACTTCGACGCCTTTGTAATCGCCTGCTACAGTGACCATCCGACCATTTATGCGCTGCGCGAAATTACCGACAAGCCGGTGCTGGGCATCGCCGAAGCCTCGATGCTGACGGCCTGCATGTTGGGTCACAAGTTCAGTGTGGTGACGACCAACCGGGAGTGGGAGCCATTGCTGAGCGACGCGGTGCGCCATTATGGGCTGGCGGAGCGCTGCGCTTCGGTGCGTTCGACGGGCATGGCGGTGCTGGCATTGGAAACGGCCGTTCCCGAACACACCGACGCCCTCATCATCCAGGCCGCGCGCACGGCCGTAGACCAGGACGGCGCGGAAGTCATTTGCCTGGGCTGCGCGGGCATGGCCGGATTAGACAAAAAAGTGACCGATGCGCTGCACGTCCCGGTCATTGATGGCGTCGTTAGCGCTCTCAAATTGCTGGAAGGGGTGGTGGCTACCGGTCTGCGCACCAGCAAACGACTGGCTTACGCCCAACCGCAGTACAAGCAGTTGGACAATTTACCGGAGATTTTTGCACGGCCGTATCAGCAGCCATAACCCCCAAAGTTGCGGGACTTCACACCTGTGAACGTCACTGAACACCGAACACTAATCCCCCAACAAAATGCGTTCAATCCAGTAACGGGTCTCCACCGGGCGCAAAAATTGGCCGATGTAATGGTCGCCCAGCCACAGCTCAAAATGGAGATGCGAATCGGAATCTTCGCTTTCTAGCGAGGCGGGCGAGCCGGAATTGCCCACCGTGCCGATGAGCTGCCCCTGGGTTACAAACTGCCCCTCTTCAAGGCCATAGGCGATGCTGTTCAGGTGCGCATAGCGAGACACCAGGCCATCGTCGTGCTGAATCCACACCTGCCGGCCGCGATAAAAATCCAACCCGGCTTCAGACGAATAACCTAACTGCTGCGCCTCTGTCTGCCAGGCGAAAAATTCGGCCGGCAATGGCGGCGTATAATCCAGCGAGGCGCGTATCACCACCCCGTCCGCCGCCGCGTAAACCGGCGAATCGAGGCTCCAGTAAAAGTCTGAGCCTTGATGGACGCCGAGGCGGTAATGGCGCGGTGCGCCGGGCATTTGCAAATCGCGGGCGGCGATGTTGGGGCCAATCGGTGAGGCAAAACCGCTGATGCTGCTTAAGAAAACAGGATCATGCGGCTGCGAACCGGCCAATTGCGAGCTGCCGGGGATCGCCGCCAAAATTTGCGGCCGATTGGCAAAATAGAGACGGTCGCGGCCGACCAGCAGCAGATCGCCGTCATCCGTCAGGCCGATGGCGCTGACTTCGGCGGGCAGTTGCCAGAGCTGCCGAAGCTGGCCGGAATCAGGGGCCAAAACGAGCAGGCGACGGCCGTTTTCATCCAATATGTAAACGGCCGTTTCCGTGGCGATCACCTGGCGCGGTTGGTGGATGATGTCCGGCGGACGAAAAGCCGTCACGCTGGCCGTTTCGCGGTACAAATACAGGCTGCCTGCCTCGGAATCCATTTCCTGGAGCAGCACGTACACATTTTGCCCTACCACAGCCACGTCTACGCCGCGGCCTTCCGGCAGCATCCAGAGCGCCTGCTGCGCGCCGTCGGCGTATTGCATGGCGTATTCGTAGCTGGTTTCCAGAAGGATACGGCCGTTACCGGCCCCAGCCAGCGCCACATAATAATGGCTCGACGTGTCGCCAATCGGCCGGTCGTAGCGTTCCAGCGTCCAGATTTCGGTCGCCCAGTCGCGGCGGTACACGTCGCCGGCGCGGTCCAGGGCCAGCAGCCCGTCCGGCGCGGCAAAAATGTCCAGCGGCTCAATCACCGTGACGCCCTCGACCACGTCGCCGGGAGCCAGCAAAATATCCGGCGGCGCGGGCTGCGCCAGATTGAGGGCCAGCACGCGCCCGCCATCCAGCGCATAAGCCACGTCTTGCCGCACGACCAGCGCCAGCGGGTGAATGAAGGTGTTGGCGGCATATTGCCAGAGGCCGGTATTGGCCGATTCCGGGCGGATGAGTTCGGCGTTATAGGCGACGGCCGTTTGCGCCAGGCTTTCGTCGGGCGGATTGGCGAACGAGGGCGGCGAGGGCGTGGGCATGATGGTGGCGACGGCCGTTGGCTCGGCTGTGGGTGTGGCGGGAGGCGCGAAGGTAGCGGTTGGGGCGGTCTGGGTGGGAACGGCCGTTGGCGACGTTGGCGTCGTTGGCGTCTTTGGCGACGTTGGCGCTGCGGGTGACTGAACTTCACTGGAAGCGGCAACCGGGCTGCAAGCCACAATGGTCATCGCCAGAATGATCAGCAGCGTCCAAAAAACCGCCGGCGATGGGATGCGTTGTGTTATTATTTTTTTCACAGCCAGGATTGTAGATCAGTTTGGCGAATTGACCAGACGGCCTCCCACCAGGCTTCCGGCGCGTTGACAGCCAGCAGATGGGTACTTCCCTGCGCGTCGCTGGCCCCCAGGCCAGGGGCGATGGCCAGGGTTTCCGGCTGAGCGTTCAGCCAGCGGGCCAGCGGCTCTTCCAGCCGCTGCGGCGAGCGGATAAGCAGGACGTGGGTGAGGGTGACGGCCGTTTCGTCCAGCAAATAGTCCACGTGCCAATGCAGTTTCTTGCCAACCGGGGCGCGCCAACGGCCGTTTGCCAGCCCCAACGCCGGAAATTCCGCGATCATCGCATCCCGAATGGCCTGCGGCGGCCGGCCGCCGGTGCGTGTGGCGTGGCGCAGTAGCCGCGCCGCCAGCCCCCGCAGCGCCGACCCGACGTAGATCATCTCGCCGGGCGGCAGCGGCAGCGGTTCACCCTGCCGGAAGCGGCCAAAGGCTACCGCCAGCGGTTCGCTCAGCCGCAGCCGCAGCAGGTACGCGCCGCCCACGCCTTCATCGCCGCTAACGGTGATCGGTTGCATGATTCACAGAAGATTGCACCAAACTGATGGCCCCCCACAGCGGCGCATCATCGCCGAGGGTGGCGGGGAGGAGGTCGAATTGAATTTCGGGCAGGGCGGTGGCCACGGCCGTTTGCCGCACCATGCGCCACCAATCATCACCCGATTTGGTCACGCCGCCGCCCAGGATGATGCGCTGGGGATTGCTAAAGTTGGCCGCGTGGCCCAATCCCACGCCCAGCGCCCACGCGCCGCGCTGCAAGATTTCGCGGGCGTCGGGCTGGCCCTCGGCGGCCAGATCGGCCACGCGCTGCCCGGTGATGGGGCCGTCTACGACGCCGCGCGCGGCCAAATCCTGGGCCATGTAGGGACCGGAGGCCAGTCGTTCGACGCAGCCGCGTTTGCCGCACAGGCAATACGGCCCGGTCGGATCGGCGATGGTGTGGCCGATTTCTCCGGCTAAGCCCTGATGACCGCGCCAGGGACGGCCGTTTAGAATCCAGCCGCCGCCCACGCCGGTACTCACAGTGACGTACAGCAGGCTGTCTGCGCCCTGGCCTGCGCCCAGGTGGTATTCGCCCAGGGCGGCGACATTGGCGTCGTTGTCCACGCGGACAGGCGCGGCGAAGGCCTCTTCGAGGATGGTTTGCAGGGGCGTGTTTTCCCAGCCGGGCACGTGGTGGGAGAGGTAAACGGTTCCAGTTTGATGATTCACCGGGCCGCCAAAGCTGACGCCAATGGCGAACGGCCGTTGCCCGGCCGCCAGTTCTCGCCCCAGATCAATCATCGTCTGAATGTCGTAGGTCGCATCCGCGCCGGGCGGCGACAAGACGCGCCGCTGCGCTTGCCAGTGGGTTGCGCCCACCGCCAGCCGCGCCGCCGACAGCTTCGTCCCGCCAAAATCAAACGCCAGATAAAAGTTGTTCATAAGCTGGACCCGTAGTTGCCTTGCGCCGCATTTGCTAAAGACTTGAGACAAGTACTCGTATTCGGTAATCCGTATTCCGTATTCCGTAGGGCGATGACTCTGGCAAACGCCATCGGAATACGGAATACGGAATACGGATTACCGAATACGGAATACGGAATACAGATACTGGGGACTGCTCTGTCGCCAATCCCCGGCCCCCAGTCCCCACAACCACTAGACGTTCAGCACAAAACGTTCGATGGCTTCGGCGACGCCATCGTGGTTATGGTCGCTGGTGATGTAGTCGGCGACGGCTTTTACGACCGGTTTGCCGTTGCCCATCGCCACGCCGATGCCGGCCATTTGCAGCATTTCCAGGTCGTTTTCGCCATCGCCAATGGCGAGCATGGCCGCCGGGGGAATGCCTAAATCGGCCAGCAGCCGCTGTACGCCGCGCCCTTTGGACGCGCCGGGCGGCAGAACTTCAATGTAGCCCGCCACAGCCTGGGTGACGACGGCGCGGTCGCCGAGCAGGTTTGCCAGACGGGCGCGGGTAGCGTCGTTCTGGGTTTCATCGCTGACCAGGAATTTGTTGATGCGTAAAGCGTCTATCTGCGCCAGAAAGGGGCCGACGATTTCGGGCAGCGGTTCATGATATTTTTCGTGGAGGCGGTGGCGGTAGAGGTTGTCTTCCGGGGTGATGATGTTGGCCCCGCAGTAGGCGTGGTGGGGAAATTGATGCTGCACGGCGAAGGTGATGGCGCGCACGGCCGTTTCCCGGTCTAATGTCTCTTCATAACGCACGGAGCCATCGGCGTTGTGGATGACCAGCCCCTGGGTGAAGACGCCGGGTGCGGACAGCCCCAATTGTGCCAGCACCTTAATGGCGGAACTACGGGTTTTGCCGGTGGCCAGAATCACCTGGACGTTTTGGGCGACGGCCGTTTGGATCGCCCGTGTGTTGCGTTCGGAGACGGAGCCGTCTTCGCTGAGCAGCGTGCCATCCAGGTCGAGGGCGATGAGTTGAATGTGAGGTGACATAAGTAAATGATTTCCTGGTAACTACTTTGACAATGTTAGATTCAATTGCTGAGAGCATTTCTCAGCCGAGATTTACGAGA
>CALFEW010000176.1 GCA_937958365.1 uncultured Chloroflexota bacterium
CGCCTCCTTTAAAGACCGGGCCAGCGTGATGGCCGTGGTGAAAGCGCAGGAAAAGGCTAAATTGTCAATTGTCAATGGTCAATCGTCAATTGTCATTACCACCGCCAGCACCGGCAACGCCGCGGCTGCCCTCAGCGGCATTTGCGCCAGCGTGAAGCAGCCCAACGTCATCTTTGTGCCGGAAAAAGCGCCCCAGGCCAAAATTGCCCAACTGCTGGTCTTTGGCTCCACAGTGATGCTGGTGAAAGGCACCTATGACGATGCCTTTGAACTGTGCCTGCAAGCGGCGGCCGAGTATGGTTGGTACAACCGCAACACGGCCTTTAACCCGTACATGACTGAAGGGAAGAAAACGGCCGTTTACGAAATCTGTGAACAACTCCACTGGGACGCCCCCGACGCCATCTTCGTCAGCGTGGGCGATGGCTGCATCATCGGCGGGCTGCACAAGGGGCTGAAGGATTTGTTGGCCCTGGGCTGGATTGACCACATGCCGCGCATCTACGGCGTGCAGGCCGAAGGCAGCGCCTTCCTGTACGAGGCGTGGCGCGACGGCGAAGACGTGCTGAGCAAAGCGCCTGTCTCCGGCGTCACCGTGGCCGACAGCATCAGCGCCGGGCTGCCCCGCGATAGGATTAAGGCGTTAGCGGCCGTTACCGAAACCAACGGCGCTTATGTCTGCGTCACCGACGACGAGATTCTGGCCTCCATCCCGGCCCTGGCCCGCGCCACCGGCGTCTTTGCCGAACCGGCCGGCGCCGCCGCTCACACCGGGCTTGTGAAAGCCGTCGAACTGGGCCTTGTCTCGGCCGATGACCGTATTGTGGTATTGAATACCGGCAACGGTCTCAAAGACGTGGCTGGAGCCATGAAATCGGTGGAGATGGTTGGCACGAAAGCCAATCGCGTTGAGCCAGACTTAGATGACTTGAAGCGAGTTATGGCGACGTTGTAGTTTACTCTGTTCTCGATTTGTTATACAATGTTCATACATTTGTCATACAAAGGAGAATGAGCGATGGCGAAAACGGCCGTAATCACCACCCGCATCGAACCGGAATTAAAAGCAGAAGTCGAAACTGTTCTGGATGAATTAGGGTTGACTATTTCGCAAGCGATTTTGCTCTACTTCAAGCAAATCGCCTTGCAGCAAGGAATCCCCTTTCAGCTACAGCTTCCGCCACCGGCCTCGGATTCGGCTGCCTTGCTAGACCTGGCAGGCATCATTCAATCGGGTTATCAAGGCACTTCGGCAAACGTAAAACATATCGTGGCTGAGTCTGTTTCCCAGAAGTATGAATGATGTCAGACCAAAGAGCGCTGCTGGATACCGGTTTTTTATACTCCGTGTTTGATGCGGATGATCAGCATCATGCTCAGGCGGTAAAAGTGGTGGCTGACTGGCGTGGTGAGATGTTGCTGCCAACGGCCGTTCTTGTTGAATTGGCTTATCTGCTGCAATCCCGCCTGGGACATGGGGCGATGCGTCACATCATGCAGCGTCTCATGCAGCAATCCTTGTACATGGTCTCCATCACGCCACCTGATTTGCTGCGAATTAACAACCTGCTGACGCAGTATGCTGACGCGGAACTAGACTTTGTAGACGCAACCATTGTCACCCTGGCCGAACGTTACCAGGTGAGACACATCTTAACCGTTGACCGGCGAGATTTTTCCATCATCCGGCCACATCATTGCGACTATTTTGAAATCCTACCCTAAAAATTGTAAGGAAAAACCATGAGCGACTTAATAGATTTAACCATCCACGACGAAGCCAAATTGGAACGGGCCATCCAACGCGCCCGCGAGCAAAACATTATCATCCCCACCTTCAAGCAGATGATCAATCCTGATCTCATCCCCGACGCCATCAAGGCGCGGCTGGAATCCGTTGGTTTGTGGGACCTGAACCCCGTTAACCTGTTCCGCATTAACTGGCACAACGAACCGGCGGCCAGCGGCGGCAAATATGGCAGCGTTAATTATCTGGTGCTGCCCAAAGAATTGACCGGCATTGACGCCAAAATCGTTGTGCTGTTGGGCAAATGGTTCCCCACTGGCGCGCACAAGGTCGGGGCGGCCTTTGGCTGCCTGGTTCCCCGCCTGGTTACAGGCCAGTTCGACCCCACCACGCAAAAAGCGGTGTGGCCTTCCACCGGCAACTACTGCCGCGGCGGCGCGTATGACTCCAACCTGCTGGCCTGCGAATCCATCGCCATCCTGCCCGAAGGCATGAGCCAGGAGCGGTTTGATTGGCTGGCGAAAGTGGCCGGCGAGACGATCAAAACCCCCGGTTCGGAGAGCAACGTCAAGGAAATCTTCGACAAATGCTGGGAACTGCGGGCCTCCGGCGAAGATTTGGTCATCTTCAACCAGTTTGAAGAGTTTGGCAATTACCTGTGGCACTATGAAGTGACCGGGCGCGCCATGATGGAAGCATTGGGCGAAGTGATGGGCGAAGGCGACCGCTTCCGGGCAACCGTCTCCAACACCGGTTCTGGCGGCACCATTGCCTGCGGCGACTACATGAAAGAGCAGTTCCCCGGCAGCAAAATCGTCGCCAGCGAGGCGCTGCAATGCCCGACTTTGCTCAACAATGGCTTCGGCGCGCACCGCATCGAAGGCATCGGCGACAAACACGTGCCCTGGATTCACAACGTCAAGAACACCGACATCGTGACCGCCATTGACGACAATGGGCCGATGGGCCTCATTCGTCTGTTCAACGAGCCGGCCGGTCAGGAACTTTTGGTGAAGCTGGGTGTGGATGCGAACCTGGTGGCGCGGCTGCCAGAACTGGGCATCTCCAGCATCGCCAACGTGCTGGCGGCCATCAAGACGGCCAAATATTATGAGATGGACGCCAACGACGTCATCATCACGGTGGCGACGGATTCGATGGAGATGTATGCCAGCCGGTTGGTGGAGTTGACCGAAGAGCAAGGGCCGTTCACCGATCTGGCGGCTTCGGGCGTGTTCCATCAATACCTGATGGGCGAATCAACGGACAATATGCAGGAATTGACCTACGTGGACCGCAAGCGGGTGCATAATCTGAAGTATTTCACCTGGGTGGAACAACAGGGTAAGACCTACGAGGAAATCCTGGCGCAGTGGTATGATCCGGATTATTGGACCAGTATTCACGGCCATGTGGATGAGTTGGATGCGTTGATTGATGCGTTTAACGAGCGAGTGGGTTTGCTGGCAGAATTATTGGCGGCGTAGGTTTACGGCCGTTACCCCTTTTCATCCCCCTTTTCCCCTGAACTGAAAAACGACGCTGCTGCCTTCGGGTGGCAGCGTCGTTTCGATTTTGTGGAAAACACGGACATCGTCCCGCAGTTCATCGTCGCCGATAAAAATAGATTCCAGCGCTTCGGGATCATCCCAACTGAGCGTGATGTAAGCCGGGGCGGTAGGTTGGGCCGATTGGACTGTCCGTGCTTTGGTGGGCGCGGGGAAGGCGATGAGAATGATAACGGCCGTTATGGACGCTATCATCAGCACGCCCAGTATAAATTGTTGGATTCCTTTGGTGTTCATTTTGCCTCTTTAGGAGAATGAAACAATCTTCCTGACATATTGAGTCGAATTGAAACGCAAAAAGTAACCGATGAACGAATCAACTATTCCCAAACGGCCGGCATGGCCTCATAACTCAATGCGCCAAGCTGCGTCAGGCCATTGGCCTGAATGGTCACTACATATCCCTGACCGATGCCTTGATGGGCAACAATGAGGTATTGATCGCCGGTCGGAATGTTGGTCAGATTGAAACTGCCATCTTCTTGGGTGCTGGTGCGCGCATCTGGGGACGAGGCAAGGGTGATTTCGGCACTGGCAATTGGCTGTCCCTGCGCATCTACGACAATGCCTTGCACTGCGCCATCAGTCCCGGCCAACCAGTTTAAAACGTTACCGGCCCTGAAGGAATAGAGGTTTAGAGCCAGGGCAAGCACGAATATCAAAAAAATGCCTATGCGGATAGACAGCCGACGCCAATTCCTTCTTTCGGGCGGACGGCCGTCTGGGGTATATTCGATTTTTGGGCTATTTACATAAGACATGATCTGGTTCTCCTGTTAAGGCACGGTAATCTGGACGTTGTCGAAGCAGGCTTCGCCGCCCCAGGTTCGCAGACCGACACGGCCGTCATCGAAAAAGGGTACAGGATTGACGGCGCTGTCAACGGCCGTGGCCACGACCTGGCCGTCTACCTTTGCTGTGTAAGTATTGCCTTGAACCGAAATCTCTACGTGCCGTTTTGTGTTGTACCATTGATAACCGGCCGGCGCAGACTGCCACGGCTGAAAAGGCGCCATCTCCTGCCCGTTTATCCATTTGCGAAAGATAAACGCGCCAGACGCGCTATAACCTTTGTCATACTGAAACGTATAGCCGTTGACGTTACTCTGGTCTGCCCGGAAATAGACGCCATACCCGTTGCCACTTTTTAGCGTAGCATCCATAGAAATCGTATAGTCGGATCCGTCACTATCAACGCCATAAGCGCGATGCTCTCCTCCCGGACCGGCGCACAGTTCGCCATCTTCAACACGCCAGTTTCCTCCACGATCAATTTCCCAACCGTCCAGGCCGTCGGTAAAATCGTCCCAAAAAATCACGCCATCGCCTGGGCATGCTTCGGTTTGCAGCCCGATACCATTGACGACCCGACAAAAAACGTCATGCAAATCCATGCCTAGAATCCGCAAAATACCGATAAGGGACAAAGCAATCATGGCTACCAAAAGGGCAACTTCTATGGCCGATTGTCCTTGTTGTTTGTGTCTATGTGTGTCTGTTGCCATCGTTTCCTCAAGTTATGTAAAATAAGCGGCCATTAACTGGCATAATTGCGTGGATAAGGCTCTGCTCTAAGTTCGTTGTGTCAGCTCGGATCTGAGAGTAGCCTAAAACGACCACAGCGAGGTGCGAGACCGTTCCTTCGGTTTTCCAACCGGCTGCAAGCGCTCATTGACGCGGGTCCATGCTTCGCTAGGCTGCTTGGGTATTTGGTTTTGGTGTTCTGCTTTGCTGAGCCGAAAGGCAAAATCCTCAATTAACGCCGAAATCGGGTCAGTCGGATTGCCGATCAATAGGGGCGTGCCCCGATTGATCGCGTAGACAAACTGCTTTGGCGCGAAAGGGATGACCAGAGAAATGGGGTGTTTCAGCACATCTATGATTTTTTTGCTGGATAACCCGCCATCTTCAAAGGTCCAATTCAAAACGAGCTTTACCTTTTCTTCGGTGTAGCCCAATTTGCGATAGGTGTCCAGCGCGATGGCTCCGGCGCGAATGGAAGCCAACTCCGGCGAGACAACCAGGATGATTTCTTCGGCATAGTCCAGCATCATGAGTGAAACGTGGTCGAAACGATGCGGTAAATCCACCACCATATACTCAAACTTCGGCCGTAAATAAGAAACCGCGAGTTCGATGAGTTCATCCTCTATTTTTTCAGCATTAACGGGATTAGAGGGGCCGAGGATGTAGGTCAGGCCGCTTTCGTGCTGGCCGACGATGGTTTTGACGGCTTCCAGGTCAATTTGTGTGCTGCTGTAGCGAGACAGGTCGGCCCAGGTTCTTTTGGGCGCTCGATTGAGCATGAGGGCGACCTGACCGGCCGTGAAGACCATGTCCATGAGCATGGTGGAACTTTGCCACAAGCCACGGAGCGCCAGGGCCAGATTGACGGCCAGACTGGAACAGCCGACGCCACCGCGCAGGCTGTGTACGGCAATCAAACGCGCCGGTTCGTTGCTTTCTAGCTGACCGGCTTTTGCCAGTTTCAGAGCGTCGGCGCGTCGCAGAAGGGCGGTCAGGCGGACGGCTAATTCGGCCGTCTCGAATGGTTTGGGCAGATAGTCGTCTGCGCCGGCTTCAAAGGCATTGAGTTTGTCTTCCAGTTCGGATTGGCTGGTAAGGATGAGGATAGGCAGGTGTAAAAATTCGGGGTCGCGTCGCAGCCGGCGGGTGAATTCGAAGCCATCCATAATGGGCATCATTTTGTCTGTAACGACAATGTCTGGATGATGGACGCGGACTTGTTGCAGGGCGTCGCTGCCATCTACGGCCGTTACCACCTGATACCCTTCTCTGTCTAAAGCCACTTCGAGGATCTTACGAATCATCCGATCGTCGTCAACCACTAAGACTTTATAAAGTTTAGTCCCTTGCTCTGTCATAGCCTGTTTTACCTGTCATTTGGTTGAATGCTCTATTTGTCCGTTTGCTGCGACGTGGTCTGGTTTTGCCCCCAAAGTGACCGTGATAACTGCTGGCTAACTCTGGGAATAGTGGGCAAAACTTGCAGCTTATCCTCTGAGCAGAGTGATCCGTGTAACATTCTAGTGAACGCCCGTAATAGAGGATTTCTAAATTGAGCCTCGATTGCCAACTTATTCATCAGGTTCCTATAGGCTAGTATAGGCAAGCCTTAAAGGTAAGACACTCCCACAAGAGTACCAAACTACAAATGACTTGTAAGACTTGTGTACTGTCAGTCAACTGCGTGCCGGGCAGATACGCGCTGAATTCACGCAGATTCATGAATGGGACGCGGATAAACGCAGATGCGGCCGATTTTCGCGGATAAAAACCATACACATCAGCGTTTATCCGCCGCACTCGTGAAAATCCGCATCCCATTTCTTACGTGTGAAAAGGTCGTGGTATGGGTTAATCGCCGTTTGGCCCAAATAAAAAGAGATTGAAGAGGTTGCCTCTTCAATCTCTTTTCCAGCCAATGGTTCTCAGAACGATTTCAGTAAGTCGGTAAGGATGGGTCAACGTCTCTGGCCCAACGGTTGATGCCGCCGTCCAGGTTCCATAGTTTTTTGAAGCCATGCTGCTGCAACTGTTGGATAACGGCCGTGCTGCGCACCCCCGTGCGGCACTGCACCACCATTTCTTGCGCCGTATCCAGTTCGCCCAAATGATCCAACACTTCACCCTTGGGGATCAGCCTGGCCCCAACGTGGCGCAGATTAGAAATGTCCCATTCGTGCCGTTCGCGCACGTCCAGAATAAGCAGATTGTCACCCGCGTTTAGCCGCGCTTTCAGCTCCAGCGGCGTTATCTGCCGCACATCACCGTGTGTTTCCTCACCGCCATACAGGCTGTGGTCGTGGGCGGGCATCCCGCAAAACTGTTCGTAGTCTATCAATTCGGTGATGGTGGGGTTCGGGCCGCAGATGGGGCAGTTGGGATTTTTACGCAGCTTCACCTCGGTAAATTCCATGTTCAGGGCGTCGTAGAGCAGCAAACGGCCGATCATACTATCGCCAATGCCCAGGATGAGCTTGATGGCTTCCGTCGCCTGCATCGCGCCCACCGTGCCCGGCAAAATGCCCAACACGCCGCCCTCGGCGCAGCTAGGAACCAGGCCAGGCGGCGGTGGTTCGGGGAAAAGGCAGCGGTAGCATGGTCCTTCGGCGGCGTAGAAGACGGAAAGCTGCCCCTCGAAGCGGAAGATGCTGCCATAAACGTTGGGTTTGCCCAGCAGCACACAGGCATCGTTGGTGAGATAGCGCGTGGGGAAATTGTCGGTGCCATCAATAATGATGTCGTAAGGCGCAAAGATTTCCAGCGCGTTGGCCGATGTCAGCGGAACCGGATAGGCGTCTACCTGAACGTGCGGGTTGATGTCTAGAATGCGCGCTTTGGCGCTTTCCAGTTTGGGGCGGCCTACGTCTTTGGTTCCGTGAATAATTTGCCGCTGCAAATTGGTGGTGTCCACCACGTCATAATCTACCAGGCCGATGCGACCGACGCCGGCGGCGGCCAGATACATCGCCAGCGGCGAGCCTAAGCCGCCCGCGCCAATCAGCAAAACGCTGGCCGCTTTA
>CALFEW010000177.1 GCA_937958365.1 uncultured Chloroflexota bacterium
TCAGTTGGGCATTGCCCTGGAAAACGCCAATTTGTACCGGGCCGTGCAGGAGCGCGAAGCGCTGCGCGGCGAGCTGTTCCATCAGGTGGTAGAGGCGCGAGAACGCGAGCGGCAGCGTCTGGCCCACGAACTGCACGACAGCGCCGCCCAAACGCTGACGGCGCTCGGTCTGGGGCTGGCAGCCGTGGCCGAAAATCTGTCGGCCCACCCGGAACGGGTCAGCGCCCAGATCACCGAATTGCGCCCGCTCAGTTCCCAGGCGTTGCAAGAGGTCCATGACTTAATCGCCGATTTACGGCCGTCGCTGCTGGACAATCTGGGCCTGGTGACGGCGCTGCGCAGCCAGGTGCAGGCGTTGGAAAAGCGCAGCCGCGCCACGGCCACGCTCAGCGTCGGCGGCGAACGGCGGCGGTTGGCCCCAGAAATCGAGATGACGGTTTACCGTATCGCCCAGGAAGCGCTCAATAACGTTGCCCGCCACGCCCAGGCGAATGATGTGCGCGTCCGGTTGATTTTTCGGGATGACCGGTTATGTTTGCGCGTGCGGGATAACGGCCGTGGCTTCGACACAGAAGCGGCGCTGGATGCTCGTCTGAAAGAGCGGCAAACCTGGGGCTTGTTAGGGATGCAGGAGCGTGTGGCGCTGGTAGGCGGTTCCTTTTTTATCCGGTCGCGGCCGGATGTAGGCACAATTATTCAGGTGTGCGTTCCTTTGCAACCGGAAGGGCGCGGATGAAGATAAAAGATTAAGGATTGAAGATTGACCAGGTCTCCAGTCTTCAATTTTTAATCTGCAATCTTCATCCTCCCAATATGAGGATTTGGTGATGGCAAAAATCAGGCTGTTGTTGGCGGATGATCATGCGGTGGTGCGGTCGGGGCTGCGGATGCTGCTGGAGGCCCAACCGGACATGGAAATCATTGGCGAGGCGGAAACGGGGCGCGAAACGGTGGAGAAGACGGCCGTGTTGCAGCCGGATGTGGTGCTGATGGACGTAGAAATGCGCGACATGAATGGCATTCAGGCGACGCAAAAGATACGCGAGATGGGGTTGGAAACGGCCGTGCTTGCCCTCACCATGTACGATGACACCCAATACTTCTTCGAGATGCTGCGCGCCGGAGCGCTGGGCTACATCCCCAAACGCGCTGCGCCCGATGAACTGGTCAGCGCCATCCGCAGCGTTAGCCGGGGCGAAGTCTTCCTTTACCCATCTCTCGCCGCCTACCTGGTTGCCGATTATTTACAGCGAGACGATGCCCCGGAAGGAGTTGAACCCGCCGGCGAAACCCTGACGCCGCGGGAAAAAGAAGTGATCACCAAAATTGCCGAAGGCTTAACCAACGCCGAAATCGCCGCTGAATTGGTGATCAGCGTTAAAACCGTAGACCGCCACCGCGAAAATATCATGCGCAAGCTCAACTTGCACAGCCGGGTTCAATTAGTGAAATATGCTATCAAGAAGGGATTGATTGACCTGGAGGAGTGAAGGGCGTAACCCGTATTCCGTGAGCCGTGTTTTATGGGCAACGCGGTTCACGGAACACGGAATACGACTTACGGCTCACGGCTCACGGTTTGCCTGCCGTTCCCAGCGGTCAACCGTGCGGTTCATCAGATAAGCCACGCCCAGCGTCAGCGCCAACGGAGCAATACAACGTAGGGCAAACAGTAACGTAACGATGCCAGTTCCTTCAAATGTGTTCATCTTATACCTGCCGCTCAAGACGGAATTTGTTTACCCAAACTTCAAGGCAAACCGTCTTGTTATAAATAGAATAGCGGACAGGCGTCTTCCGGTAAATTGGGAAACGAGCGTATCTTTTGCCTGCTCTACTCACGTTCCCTGGGTGATTTCACCCATGTTGTTGGCTATTCGCCGTTGTCGCCTGGCGGGGGCGCTACGGCGCGGGTCATGCCGCTGGTGTCGCCGCCAACCCCGTTAATGGAATCGAACAAAATTTGCAGGACGTAGATCGAATTGTGGGCAAATGCGCCGGGGTCTTTTTGCAGATATTGGTAGTTATAGGCAGCGCGCAGCAGGTTGGGCGTCCAGGTGGCAAAGCCTTCATCGCCCTCAGAGACAACGCCATCTCCATTGGTATCGGCAAAGAAGTAAGGATAAGCGTGCGAATCGTACAAGATGGGGCTGACGCCTTCCGTAGCGCTGGCGTAAGCCTGCATCGCCGCAAACAGAACGTCACCCATGGTGGCGATTTCACCGGCGATACCTTCGCTGACATCGCCGTCACCGTCGTAATCGGTCTCTGAGGCGCGAATGAGCGTCAGGTCGGCCAGGCCGGTGACGTTTTCGTGGCAGTCGGAGCATTCCTGCCATTGCACTTCCAGGGCGTGGGCGTTGTGGCATTCGATACAGGTATCAAACGCATTGACATGCTCATTGCGGCCGACATATTCCTGACCGGCGTACTGATAAGCGCCCTGGACCTCGCTGCCAAACAGGGTCGCCCCGGCAGCGAAGTAGTGGATATTCTGGAAGCGCAGCGATTCACTGACCTGATCCGGTGGCGCGTCGCCGATGGCACGATCCAGCGTGACGCTTGAAGAACGGCCCTGATGGCAGTTGATGCAGGTGTTGCTTTTCAAGCCTTCGTCGTCGTTTTCATTTTCGACCAGAGTCACCTTCGCCCCGCTGGGGAATGTAACTTCTTCAAACTGGTACAGCTCAAACGTCTCCAGGTTGCTGTGGCAGGTGGCGCAATTCAACCCGCCGGAAGCTGGCTGAGAGATAGAGACGCCTTCAGTTGCCAGCAGCGGCAGCCCGGCGGCCGAATGACACTTGCTGCACGTGCCCGGCACAATGGCGCCTTCGGCGTCCCAATGGCGGAAGGGTTCTTCGGAAGCGGCAAAGTGGCCGTGATCAATGCGGCGCATGGCGCTCATGTCAATCGGTTCGGCCAGAGCCTGGTTCAGGTCGGCCAGAGAATCGTAGAGCAGTTGGATGATGTATTTGCCGCCATGGGCATAGCGGCCAGGGTCTTTGAGCGACACCTGGAAATTGTAGGCAGCTTTCGCCAGACGGGGGGTCCAGGTGGCGTAGCGCTCTTCGCCTTCACCGGCCAGGCCATCACCATTGGTATCGGTGAAGAAGTAGGGGTGGCTTTGTTCGTCGTAGACCAACGGCGCGCCGGCAACGTCGGTGGCGTAGGTCTGCATCGCCTGGAACAGCGTGGCGCGCAATCCTTCAATCTCGTTGTAGATGCCTTCTTCCATGTCGCCGTTGCCGTTGTAATCTACGAGGGAGCCGGGCATCCGTACATCTACAAAATCTTCGACCGTTTCGACGTCGGTGTGGCATGTCTGGCATTCTGCCACTTGCACTTCCAGCGTGTGCGGATCATGGCAGCTCACGCAGGTGTCATAACCGGCGACATGGTCGAATTTGGCGTCGTAGGCCAGGCCATCGTACTCATAGCCGCCTTTGGCCCAGGTTCCGAAGCGCGTGGCGGCGGCGGCGAAGTAGTGGATGTTGGAAAATCCCAGGTCTTCGCTGACCGTATCCAGGTCGGTGGCGGGGTCCAGACCAGCATTGACGATGGAGTCGTTGACGGTGACGGTGGAGGCGCGTCCCTGGTGGCACTGCATACAACGCGCTTCGGAATCCAGGTCGGAAACTATCAAGCCGGAGGGAAAGGTGACGGTGTCCAGGTTCACTGTCATATCGTTGTGGCAGGCCTGGCATTCGATGACACTGCCGATGGGGGCGGGCGCATCTACGACGCCGGCGGCGGAGCCATCGGCCCCCAGAAAGTCCATGAAGCCGGGGGTGCTGTGGCAGCGGGCGCAGTTTTCGGGGACTTCAGCGGGGTCTTCTTCATTCCAGTGGATGAAGGCTTCGGCGGCAATGTCGGCATGACCGGAGGTGAGCCAGGCTTCCTGGTAGGGGATGAGGGTGATGGTGGCTACGGCCGTTTCCCCTTCCCCTTCTCCTCCTTCCTCTTCTGCCACCGGCGCTTCTTCCACTGGTGCAGCTACCGTCACTTCGACGATGCGCGTGACTTCTGCGCCTGGGACTTCCACGATGCGCGTCACCTCTACCGGCTCTTGCTCGCAAGCCGCCAGGATGAACAAGAGCAAGGTGACGATGATGATCAAACGATTGTGCGGGTGATTCATAGGAAACCTCCCTGGGAAATTTCGGATTTCGGATTTCGGAATAAAGGCTGCTCAGCGCCGCGCTCTCGTATTCATCCGCGTAATAGGATCATGGCGTGGCGGTGGCCAGCGGGACAAAAATTTCTCTGGTGACGGCGGGCAAGGTGGTAACGGCCGTTTCCTCAAACGTAAACAGCCAGACCAGCAGGGCCACAATCAACACTCCGGCCACGATGCTGGTAGCAAAATAAATGCGCAGACGCCGGTCCTGCGCCGGCAAGTTGAGGCCAGGAAAGGGGTCGCCGCCCGCTTCCAGGCGCTCCAATTCCAGGGCGTGTTCTTCTTCCATCTGGTTGTGGGGCAGGTCGCCCGTGAACATGCTGAAGTTGCGATGTTTGATGAGGACGTTGTAGAGGTGCCAGATGAGGATGGAGAGGACGGCCAGCAGCGCTTCGGCCCCGTGGGCGGTCTTGGCGGCGGGAATGGACTCACCGGGGAGAACGGCCGTGACCGCAATGGGGTTCCACAAGATAAAGCCGGTGATGACCATAACGGCCGTGCCCCACACCACCGCCCAATATTCCACCTTCTCGCCAAAGTTAAACTTGGGCATTTTGGGCGCATGGCTGGTCAGGCCAAAGTTATGCCGCAGCGTGTGCCAGACATCACGCGCATCTTGCACTTCCGGCAAAATACGCATCCGTTCGCCCTTCACATACCAGCGGTAAGCCGACGTGAACAGGTGATACACCGACCCCAACACCAGCAAAAAAGCCGCGTAACGGTGAATGATCCGCACCTGGGTAATGCCACCCATTAACGCGATCATGTCCTGGGCGAAAGGCGAGGCGGCGTACTTCTGCGGCAAGCCGGTGATACTAAGAATGGTGAAGCTGAGCAGCAGAATGATGTGTTCGATCCGCGCCATCAAGCGAAAACGGGGGTACATCTTTTGTTTGGCGTCACTCATAGACACACTCCTGGGATTTCGGATTTTGGATTTCGGATTTCGGAAGGGGAAATCCTTCGTTAGCCAAAGTCCAAAGCCTTACGTTGCCGGTTCGCCGGAGGAGGAATCGGGTTCGGGTTCGTCGGGTTGCAGGCGCAGGCGCACGCGGCGGTACACATCGCTGCCAACCATCAGGGCAAAAAAGCCCACCGTCACCGGAATGACAATTTTGTAGAACAGGTCTACCAGGAAGATGAGGGGGTAATGCTGCAACGACGGCCGATAATGGTTGAGCCAGGCCCCGGCGAAGTTGGGCTGCGCGTCGGGGTGGCATTCGCGGCAGTTTTCGATCAGGTTGGCCTGCAAGTTTGCCTGGGGATCATCGGGTGATTTGATGTTGTGGACACCGTGACAGTCGTAACAAACGGCCGTGTTCGGCAGCGCTTCCTGGTGTTCATAATCAAACAACATCACCGTCGTGCCATGAAAATCGGCCACGTACGTGTCAAACACGTCGGTTGAGATGTCGTACTCGGCCATCAACGCCTTGTTGGCGTGGCAGTCGGCGCACAGTTCCGGCGAACGCGCCCGCGCCTGCGCTGTCGTCGGGTCGTGGATGTCGTGGACGCCGTGACAGTTGATGCAGGTGGGCACGTCTTCGTTGCCTTCTTCCAGCAAAGCCACGCCATGCACGCTGCCGGCGTATTCAGCAAAAATGGTGCTGTGGCATTGCTCGCACGTCTGGGAAATGGCGGCGCGTGGTTCGCCGGGCGTGGTCGTATCATGCGCCCCGTGGCAGTCGGTGCAAACGGCCGCATCCAGATTACCGGACAACAACTGCTCGCCATGCACGCTGTCCAGCGCCTTCTCAAAATATTGCACGTGGCAATCTTCGCAGACGGCGTTCATCGTCACAGTAAATTCACGCGCCGTTTCAGTTGTGATGGGTTGATGGGGAAATACGTACTTTTGGTGGCAGTCGGTGCATTGCAAAGGCTGCCAGGGGTTGTCCAAACCGTGGACAGAAGCGTGGAAGGCGTCTTCGTCAACCGTCAGAGATTTCACGTCGCCATTGGGGAACGTCATGGTCAGGTCCGGCTGACTGTGGCACGAAAGGCAGTAGGTATTGTCCGGCGCGTCGGCAAACAGGCCATTGCGGATGAGCGGCAGCAGCCGTTCCGGATCGGCCGGTTCGACTTCGGCCGCGACGTGGCAGTTGACGCACGCCGTCACCGCATCGCCAGAATGCCACTCTTCCGCCGGGCGCACCGAATGCCCGCCATGACAATCGGTGCAGGTGACGGGCATGGCCGCCTCCTGGCCGGGATGGCTGGTGATGTGGGCCTGCTGGTGGCAGCGTTCACAACTGGCGGCCTGTTTTATCTGGAAGGCGCGTAGATCGGCGGCGGTGACGCCCGCGTGGGGAAACTGGTAATCGTTGATGGGTTGATGGCAATCGGCGCAAACCAGCGGCGTCTCGGCGCTGACGCCGTGAACGGAGTGCGCCAGGATGTCCATGTCTACCTGCGCCGGTAAAGTCTCGCCGGACGGGAATTGCACAACGGCCGTTGTGTCGCCATGACACATCTTGCAGGCCAGGTCGGTCGGTGGATGGTCCGGCGGGTCTGGCGGCTGGAAAGCGGAAACCGGCGGCGCGCTGGTCAGCAGCCACAACCCGCCCAGGGCGATGAAGAGAAAGAGGGCGAGAGGGGGAAGAACGGCCGTTCCCCGCAACAATGCCCGCTTCTTCACCTTACGATCCATCTTCGGCTGCCTCTGGTTCGGCCTGCGGCGTGTGATAGTCGCTCGCCCCGGCCAGCAGTTGCTCATCGGTAAAGACCGGCGCAATGCCTTCCGGCCCGTGGCAGCTTCGGCAGGCAAATTCCAGCGTCACCTGCGGATAAATCAAGGCGCCATCTTCGGCAAACTGATTCACCTGCCCGACGTCAATGGAAACCATGTGCGTGCGCACGTCGCCGGAATAGATGCCCGGTCTGGCCGCCGCGCTCTGAATCAGGCGCGGCATGTGGCAATCTACGCAGTCCACGCCCAGCACGGCGTGACGGTCAATTTTTTGCACTCTGGTTTGGGCGAAATGGCAATCTTCACAGATAACGGCCGTCGTCGGATCGTTGGGCAAACCTTCAGCTACCAGTTGCTGTACGGCCGTGTGCGGTTCGTGGCAGTCCACACAGTCCAGCACCGCATGTTTGCCGGGGAACAGATCGCCGTAGGAATCGTGATGTTGGATGAAACCATCGGCCACCACCAATTCCTCTTTGGCCCGCTGCACGTGGCAGCCCAGGCACACCCCGCCGCTGTGGTCGGCCTTCAGCGCAAAAGCCAACGGTTGATTGGCGTGGGCGCTGCCCGCGCCATGACACGCTTCACACTGCACCCCATCCAAAGCCCACGTCCCCACGATGCCCGGCAAATCGCCCTGGCTGCCGGTGGGCGTATACCCGGTGGTATGGCAACGGCCGCAATCATACGGCTGCTCTTGCCCGGCGTGGTAGGCCACCCACTGCTCGTCTACGTCCAGGCTCTCGTTCTCCAGGTTAAATTGCGTCGTCGCCGCCTCGTCACCGGTGATGATAAAGCCATCGTTACCGACAAAGCGCGCCTTCCACCGATAACCACCCACGACGTAACTCACGTCGTCCCAGGTATAACCATCGGGCGGATTAGGCACAGCGGAAAAGGGGAATTCTGGCGCTTCGCCATCCACAACGCGGGTTAAGACATGGGGATGACCACTGCTCATAAACAGGTCATAGTGGTCCTGGTGGCATTCGGCGCAGGCTTCGCTGCCCACAAATGTGGGCGGCGTAAAACTCAGGCCATCCGCGCCGGCCGGGCCGGGCGCACCGGTTGGACCAACCGACCCTTGTGGTCCGGGCGGACCTTGCGCGCCTTCGGGTCCGGGCGGACCTTCTGGCCCCATTTCACCGGCGCAGGCGCTCAGCAGTAGAGCCAATACCATCCATAGAGCCAAAACCCTAGCGTTGCGCATAATTCACTCTCTTATTCGGAAAAGCTAATTGGTCAGGGCTAATCTAACAACTCGCCGATGGATTGAGAATATGCCAGGTGAAGCGTGGGCGTCTTCAGGTCTTGGAAAAGGCGAAGTTGTTTACGAACGGTTCTGCAGAAGAAGGGTCTACTCGCCGCCGCCTCGTGAGTGACGGCAGATGCGTAATATTACCCATACGAGGTAAGAATACCACCCACTCAAATGGGGTAATACTCCCATAAGCAATGGGCCAAATTACCCATTGCGCTTATCTTACTCTAATTTTTGCCAAAACGCCAAGTCTTTTTTTGATTTGTGTTCCGGTTGAAATGGCCTGTCTTCAGTGCCGATTGGGCAACAAATGCAAAAAAAAGACGGTCTGCTTGTGGGCAGACCGTCTTTAAGATGGGTGAACAAACGAGTGAATTAGTCGTGGGATACGGCCGTTTTGGGGAACAACGGCAGGTACTTCAACCCTAACGTCAGGACCAGCAACCCCGTCTGCCGCCGCAGCGGCCGGTTCAGCAAAATGATCACCGGGATGATAATTCCCAGAAACACCTCCACCAGCCAAAACGACTGCGTGTAGGGTGTCGTCGCTTGCAAGCGCAGCAGGGCATCGGCCGTGCCAGGGGCGTGGCTGTAATAAGAAGTCGCCGCCCGATCCCAAAGCTTCAGATAAAGATAAGCCAGCAGCGCAAAAGCCGCCAGCCGAGCGATGTCGCGCCGCAGGTATTTGTCAATCACCTCGCGCCCTGAGAGTTTACTGACCAGCAGCGTCACCAACAACGTCAACGACACCCCACCGGCAATCGCCGACAGAATGAACAACACCGGCATCGAAGGCTTGAACCAGATTTCCCGCCCCGACAGCACCCCATACGTCGCCCCCAGAGATGATTGATGCAGCAAGGAAAGACCCAGACCCACGGCCGCCATCACCGGCGTTAAGCGATGCAGCATGTGGCCGACGGCGTGCGCCCACGGCCGTGTCATGAAAAAATCAGCCCCGTTCTCCGTGCGCTCCGGGAAATCCACATTCCAACGCATGTCATCGTCGGCCACATTGTTGGTCGCCTGGCAAGCCCACAGGCAATACTGGCAGCCAATACACTTGCTCAGGTCTATGCCCATGCGCCACTGGTGGCCTCGCTCGCGTGGCTCGCCCTTACCTTTTCCATGTCAGGGGAAGAGTTGCAGTTGCAGCAGGTCGAGCGTGTCGGCGGACGGATGGCTGACGAGGGGCAGACGCTGACCGGATTGCGGCGAATAGAGGCCGAGGCGCACCACATAAGCGCCCGATGGCGCATTCGGGCTGATGGTTAGCGTGACCGGCTGCACGATGACATCGCCCGTTTCCAGGCCGGTCAGGGCGGTGGGCCAGCCATCAAACTGGGCCACAATTTGCGCCGGGTCTGCGCTGGCAGAAAGGTGGACAAAGGCGGCGAGCGGCGCGGCCTGGCTGGGACGCGGCATGTCTACCTGACCGGAACCGACCTGCCAGTAGAGGGTAAGGTTGATGGGTTGGCCGGGAGATACGGCCGTTTCCCCCTCCATCACATACCCCAACAACCCAAACGCCCCACCAAAATCCGCCGCCACCGGCTGAAATCCTTCCGGCGGTACAAAGCCTTCTCCCAGCGGATAAATCATGCCCGGCGGTTGCACCCATTTGGCGATGAGGCGACGGCCGTTGCTCACCCCCAATTCGGCCGGCGCAATGTCAGAGAGGGAACGGCCGTCATTCACCACCACGCGATCCACCGGCATAGCCGCCGGATACTCCACCCGGTAGAGGCAAATCGAATAACCGGCGCAGGCCACCGGCTCTTTGTCCTGGAAATAGGCGTACAGATCGGTGTTTTGCAGCATCAGCCCCAGACGTGTGCTCGTCTCGCTGATAGCGTACCAGCCGGGCGGCGGCGTGTAGGGATTGAAGGCGTCTATTTCGGCTCCGGCGGTGAAGCGCATGAAGCCGGGCAACGGCCGGTAGCGGATGCCATACTTTTCCGGCAGCGCCGTGCCAAAATAACTCAGGTACACCTCGTCTATGCCGCGTTCCAGCAGCAGTTGGTGCAAAGCAATGAGGTCTTGCCCCCAATCCACGTTGGAATCTACCAGCAGGGCACGGCCGTTTTCCGGCCCACCCGCCAGTTCATTAAAATACGCCTCCTGATGCGGCCACAGGCGCAGGGAGCCGGTGGCGTGCCACGCCAACAGCAGCGCCACCAAGAGAGAAAGAGTTGCACCACGGAGGCACGGTGGACACGGAGTTTTTTTGATTAGTTGCCTCAGTGCCCTCCGTGCCTCCGTGGTGAGTCCTTCTGGAATTTTCATCCCTGTCTGCGCCGCCAGCATGATGAGGAACGGCACGACGGGCAAAATGTGGCGGTAGCCGATGGTGATGCGGCCGGTCATCGCCAGGAGCATGAAGAGCAGGGGGGGCAGCCAGAGAACGGCCGTTTTCCCCCACCCTTTGTCTTTGACGGCGATGTAGAGGCCAACGGCCGTTAGCCCCAACAGTGGCAGCGACGTTTTCAGCGCCAGGGCCACCGGGAAGTAATACCACCAGCCCCGGTCGGACACTTCGCCCAACAAAAAGGCTGCCTTCGGCTCCTGCTCGATCACCATGAAGGTGTCCCACACGCTGTAGGGGTAAAACGGCGCGGGGATGGGCAGGGGAAAGCTGCTGCCGGGGATGGGGCCAAAATCGAAGCGGTAAATAGCCCAGAGGGTGGCGTAGGCGACAAGAGCCATGAAGAAGAGATTGGCGATTAGAGATTGGAGATTTTGGCGTTCGCGTAATCTCCAATCTCTGATCTCCAATCTCCCCAACACCAACACGCCCACCACCATCGGCCACACCATCAGCCCGGTGAATTTGGCGGCCATCGCGCCGCCGGCGAAAATGCCGGTGAGGATGAGGTTAAGGCGCGACGGCCGTTCCAGCCACACCCACAAGCGCCACATCGTCAGCGTCAAGAACAGGGCCAACCCTAAATCGGTGGTCAGGAGACGGCCGTTGGCGATGAGATTCGGCTCGAAGGCGGCCAGCGCCAGCGCGACCCACCCGGCGGCCGGCCCGGCCATCTGCCGCGCCCAGACAAACAGGGCGGCGACGAGGAGGGTGGCGAGGGTGATGATGGCAAGACGGCCGTTGACCAACATCGGCTGTGGGTTGTCGTTCGCCTGCCACAAAAACACGTCGGAAAAGATGAAGTAGTCGCTTTGCGCCCAGGAGGGATGGTCGGTGGGCAGGGTTACGCCGTCCATGAAGAGCAGCGGAACCGCGCCGAGGGCATCCACCAGCGGCGGGTGGCTGGTGGACAGGCGAAAATCGCCGGTTTTCAGGTAGGCATACCCGGCAGCGACGTGATACTCCTCGTCAAACGCCGCCGACTTCAGCGGCGAAGCCAGCGCCGCCTGCGCGGCAAAGGCCAGCAGCCCGGCCAACAACAAAAGCCACTCCCACCAGCGCAATCCCTTCATTGAAAAGGAAATTTCCCTTCGCGCCGCGAGAGTTGTCAAATCT
>CALFEW010000178.1 GCA_937958365.1 uncultured Chloroflexota bacterium
CACGGCCGTCGCTTTCCAGGCCGCTGTGGCAAGTAGAGCCGCCACACGATTCCTCGACGACGGCCAGGTCGCTGGGATTGGCGGCCGCGCCGCGCAGGGTGGCGTGGGCCAGGTCGGCGTCCAGCGCCAGCCCATCGCCGCCATGACACAAGACGCAGCCAAATACTGCCTGGGGATGGCTGGCGCTGATCTCCTCGATGCCCTGATGGCAGGTGAGGCACAATTCCGGTCGCCCGGTGAGGCTGGGCGTGAGGGCCACGATTTCTGGCTGGCGCGATTGGCGCACAACCGCGCCGATGGTGAGCAAGAGGAGCAAGAACCCGAGAACGGCCGTTGCCTTTTGATACCCGTTCATCCTCCCCACTCCAACACCGCCGGGGCCAGCGGCGCATCCACCCACAACGCCAGCCCCATCAGCAGGCAAAGCAGCGCCAGTAAAACCACGCCCTCGCGCTGTGAAATGCGCGGGATAGCCCCACTCTTCAAGTGTTGCCAGCCAAGCAGCAGCAAGAGCGGCGCGCTCAGGCCCACAACATGCCAGAGGTAGAGGCGTCCCACCGTCGCGTCGGTGATCTCTGCCCCGCCAAATGGCGTTTGCCGGAGCAAATTCGCAACGGCCGTTAACGCGCCCACCGTCTCCACATCCCAACGCAGCACAGAGCCGGAAAAAGCGAGCAGCCCACTGAGCAGCAGCGCCGCCAACCCCCACAACCAGTTCCTACGCTGCGGTGGCCGGGAATGGCCGGTGAAGAGGACGAGCAGCAGTTGGAGCGTGATGGCGAGGAGCAACAGCACGGTCGCCCAGTAATGCAGATTGCGCAGCAACCAGCCATAGGGCGCAATGAAGGTGATGGTGCGGATAGATTCGGCGGCGGAAACGGCCGTTGGCGTATACAAAACCGCCAGGGGAAGTCCTGTCGCCAGCAAAACCAAAAATAGCGCCAGGGTGTGGGTAAACGGCCGTTTGAGGGATTCGAGTAGGGACATGGGGGTGTCCGTGTTCCGTGTTCCGTATTCCGTATTCCGTTTACGGCCTACGGTTTACGGAATACGGCTTACGCCTCACGTCTCCCTCATCAGCCCGCTTAGATCGGCGATGCGCTGCAAGCGGTTCAGCATGTCGGCCCGTTCCAGGCTGATAAGAGCGAAGGTATCGGCCAGTTTTTGCAGCCAGATGCTTATTTTGGCCTGCGTCGCCTGGCTCAGAACGTGCTGCGGTCGGTCGGCGGCGGTCAATTCGGCCACGTCCAGGCCATGTCTGGCCGCCAACTGCTCAATTTGCGCCCGGCGCACGGCCGTATCCGGCGGTGATGTGAAGAACTGCCCGGCGACAAACATGGCCGGGGCTTCGCCGCCGGCTTCGATGCGCGCCCGCGCATACTGAAAACCGGCATGGCAGGTGAAAAATTGGGGCAGCTTCTCATGCTGATGGGCCAGCTTACGCCAGGATTCGATGCACGCCTGCTTACCCGATTCTGTGCTGAGAATGAGGTTACAAAACGTACAGGAGTTGCTGATTTCGGTGATAGGCAGCCCTTCATCATCGGTGATGATGGCCCCAATTTCCACCGTTTCGGCGCTGACGTCCTGAATGGATTGCAGGCAGTGGATGGGCAAAATCTCCCGCGAGAGCTGCGGCGATTCCCGCTCCGGCGGCGTCGCCGACACAATGCCTTCCACTTCCGACCGGGGGAAGCGCCACTGCTGCCCAACTTTAACGCCCTGGAGACGGCCGTCTTTCAACATACGGTAGATCGTCGTCCGGTCTACCTGCAAATGCTCTTGTACCTGCTTGGCGGTTAATAGTTCTTCCATCGGAAAGATTATAGAGAAAAAGAGTGTGACCTACAAAGGGTGACGTGTTCCGTATTCCGTAAACCGTAATCCGTATACGGAACACGGAATACGGTTTACGGAACACGGCTCACGGCTCAATCTCCCGTCACCGGTCGCAGCA
>CALFEW010000179.1 GCA_937958365.1 uncultured Chloroflexota bacterium
AGTTTACATATTAAAAATAGTTAATTCACAAAAGGAGATTGGAACATGAAAAAATTAAACGGCTTGTTATATGTCATCGGTACGGTGCAACTGGTGTTGGGGTTATTGTATCTGTTTGCCCCGCTGCAATTCCTGGCCATGATGGGTCATTCTGTGCCGGAAGCGGACATCGCTTATCCACTCGGTATGCTGGCGGCTCGCTTTCTGGCTTATGGGGTGGGCATGTTCTACACCGCCCGCATGACGGAAAAACAGTTGTTTTGGATCAACAACATGATTTTTATTCAAGCGATAGATTTGGCGGTGGGGATTTACTACACGGCGACCGGGGTAGTGGGGTTAAATCAAACAGGCTTTCCCATGTTTAATGCCACGCTGTTTATCATCCTGCTCACCCTGTGGCGACCCAAAGCGGAAACGGCCGTTACCCAGCCCATCGAACTTGGCGCGGGCGATTAGGAACTGAACTCTTTTCTGGCAGGGGCACGGCGCGCCGTGTCCCTGCACCTGGTGAATGTGACATCTTCGTGAAATTTGCTGGCCGCCCGGCATTTTCACGTGTACCTCCATTTCAATTGTGCTACACTTCTCGCCGGAGAAAAAGATGGAAGTAGCACAACTATCCCGCCTTCTGGAGCAAGCCACCATTGCCCTAAATAGCCAGGCCAACGAAACGGCCGTCACCCTCTTTTCTGAACTGATCAGCGAAACAGAGGGACAGGCGGCAGACCCGCGCGTGCGGGAGATACGGCTAGAGGCGCTAAGGGAAAACGGCCGTCTCCAACGGCTGCTAGGCCATCAACAAGAAGCCCTCACCTGCTTTCAACAAGCCTATCTGGACGCCGGCTCCGGCGAACAGGCCGTAGACAGCCTGGCTCTCCTGGCGAACCAGCACAACAGCATGGGCAACTACGACGAAGCCATGCAAGCCTGCCGCGAAGCGCTGCACCTGACGGAAGCCCTCAATTATTCCGCCGGTCGCGCTGCCGCCTTCCAGGTGTTGGGCCGCGCTTACGCCCACCAGGGCCGCACCGAAGAAGCCATCAGCAACATGCAAAAAGCCCTGGCCCTCTTCGAGCAAATCGGCAATCGCACCGAAGTGGCCCGCACCAACAACTGGATTGGCATCGTGCGCATGGACCAGTGGCACATGGACAAAGCCATCCGCGCCTTCCAACGCGCCCTGCAAGAATCCAACCACATCAGCGACGTTCTCCGCTGTACTATCCTCAACAACCTGGGTGAATGTTACCAATACCTGTTTGATTTTGAGCAGGCGCTGGCTTATCACCGCGAAGCGCTGGCGCTGATCAGCGAGATGCGTTTTACCATGCCACAAGACGACCTGCTGCGAAATTTGGGCGTAGATTTGTGCCGCATCGGTCAGGTAAATGCGGGCATCGCTCATCTCTACGACGCCCTGCGCCTGAGCCAGTCTAATGGCGACCAGGATGTGCGAATGCAAGTTCTGGACTCTTTGATTTATGCCGAGCTTGAGCGAAACCGGCCCGACGTGGCGGCGCAGCACGCCCAAACTTTGCGCGTTGAAGCAGAAAAAAGCAAGGCACGCCACTTTGAGGCCCGCGCCCTGTATGGCCTGGGTTTGTGCAATCAAGAATTCGGTGAAGCGGTCGCCGCCGAGCAGGTGTGGCAGCAGGCGCTTTTTCTGGCCCATGAAACGCGCCAGCAAAATCTTATCTGGCAGCTGCACGCCGGATTGGCGCAGATTGTCGGCATTGCGCCGCTGGCCGAAACGCACAACCGCATCGCCGCCGAAGTGATTGACCAGATTGTTTACCCCATTGAAGACGCCGAACTGCGCCAAAAATTCTTGGCCGCGCCGGCGGTGAAGGCGGTTCTGGAAGCGCAGTTGGAATGATCCAATCCAGATTTAGCCGGACCTGGCGTTTACCGAATTATTTGCAAATCTTTTCTTGTAGCCGCGGTATCCTTACCG
>CALFEW010000180.1 GCA_937958365.1 uncultured Chloroflexota bacterium
ATCTACCCAAAGCAAGCCAATCGTTTCTTCTCGTTCAATCAGCGGAATACAGGCGACCGCCCTGGCCGCCTTCAGTCTATGCACCACTTCGGCCCACTCTTGATGGGAAGCGCGAGTTGGCTGATACATCCTTTCCGTATGGACGATATGCTCAATGTCGGCGCGATTCACAGGAATACGCAAGCCTGTCAGGGGCGACCAGGTACCCAACGCCATCTCAATGACAATCCCTTCAAACTCCGGGTCATACATCCCCAAAGAAACACCATCGGCTTCCAGCAAGTCGCCCACCTCTTTGAGGATGATGGGCATCATGTCCGCCTGGGTCTCGGCCATGCGCAGCACAGCGGAAATTTCGACCAGGGCCTCTAACTCTTCGGTTCGACGCCGGCTGGCAGCAAATAAACGGGCATTTTGCAAAGTAAGCGCAGCCTGCCGGGCGAAACTGGCTATCAGGCGTTCATCGTTCTCATCGAAGGCGGCCGGTTCGGCGCTCTGCAAATCAATGGCGCCAATGACCCAATCGTCAATTTTAAGGGGGATGGTGAGTTCAGAGCGGGTAGCATACCAGCCCTGAAGGTAATCAGGATGGCTGGCTACGTCAGGGACATTCAGGATTTGCCCCAGGCGAACGGCCGTAGGCACCAATCCCTGACCGTTGATGGCAAATTTCCAGTTCTGCAACTCCGCCACGTAAGGCCCAATTGCCGCAATTCGTTGTAATTCGGTGCCTTTGTCATTCACCAAAAACAGGCTGCAATTGGACTGTTTAAATTCTTGCTGAATCGTCTCAACGATATTTTCCCCCAGTGTTTGAACGTCTGACATGGAACCGGCAAATAAAACGCTGGAGGCGCGATACAGGCGATTAAGTTCCTGGTTGCTGCGGTACAACGTCTCTTCCGACTCGTTTCGTTCCGTTAGATCGTAAATGATGCAGGTAGACATAACTTGCCCACCTTCTTCCGCCTCCGAAACTGACAGCGTTAACGCAAAAGGCTGCCCACCCTTACGAAAACCAACCAGATTACCGGGCTGGTCGGAAGTAAGCAGGGGTTGGGGGTCTTTATGGAACTGTCGCAAAAATGTTAAATGGGTTTGCTGCGGATCGTGTGGAATGAGCAAATCGAAAGACTTGCCTATCAATTCTGCTTCGGTGTAACCAAAAGTCTGCTGCGTGGCGGAATTGATGGCGCGGATACGGCCGTCTTCGCGCACTGTCACCACCGGATTACCGGCCGATTCCGCCGCCAGGCGGAAACGCTCTAAACTGACCTCAAGTTCGTGATTCTTTTGCGCCAACGCCGCCTGAAGCTTATGACGTTCTACGGCCGTCTGAATCGCCTGCCACCACCAATAAGCATCCATCCGCTCTTTCGCCAGCACATCCCGCGCTCCGGCCACCGGCAGGTCGCCCTCTCGCGTCAAAACCAGGATCGGAACGCCTGGGGCCAGTGCTGCGATTTCCGCGAAACCGCCTATTTCCGGCGCCCACAAAATCGCATCCACGCTCCCTGAAGCCAGATAAGACAATCCCTCCGCCAATTCACTTACCCACACCAACGTCAAAAAGCCACCACCAGCTTCAGCCAACAAACTCTGAAGCAGCTGAGCATCTTGACGATTATTTTCCAGCAGCAAAACCTGGAGCCGTTTATCGTCCGGTATCATCCAAACCCTCTAAATACAACTTCAAGCACATCCACGTGTGGAACCATTCGGAACATAACTGCGATCTGGCACATTAGGCCAGGAAAAATATTAAATAATGACGCTATTGTAACGTGTATCCAAAAATTTAGGGATTACATTAAAGTACCATTACACAGGGGAAAAACGGCCGTAACACCCCATCATACCCAACGGATCAAAAAAGGTCGGGCGTTATGAACCAAAAACGCCCGACCTTCTTCAAAAAAACTTCTCGACCTGCCCGGCAAAAACAATCAGGCGGGCA
>CALFEW010000181.1 GCA_937958365.1 uncultured Chloroflexota bacterium
TGGAATCTGTGGCCCGCCATCGTCAATGGCAGGCTTCGCTTGACTCCAACACGTTTCTTGAGCAGGTCTTTGGCAGCCCCCGCTAACGCTATCTGGCCGGTTTCCATTCCCAACTGAAACACAAACTACACTTGCCCCGGAAACGATAGCCCTGATGCCCCACTCATCAAGAAAGAGATTAGAGATTAGAGATTGGAGATTGCCCATCAATCTCCAATCTCCAAGCTCCAATCCCCTCCTCACCGCCATCCTAATCCTGCTTCTCTACCTGTTCACGCTGGCACAGGTTCCCGTCTTCGGCGATCCCACCGAATACACCGTCGTCGCTCACGAACTGGGCTTTGCCCACCCGCCGGGCTACGCCTTTATCACCCTGTTGGGCAAACTGACCCAAACCCTTATCCCAATTGGCGCCATTTCCTGGCGGATGCACCTGCTGGCCGCCCTCTCGGCCACCACCGGCGCCCTCTTCGCCTTCGGTATCGTCTGGACCATCGCTTCCGCCCTTTCCCCCAATCCGAAATCCGAAATCCGAAATCCGAAATCCCTGGCCGCCTTCTTCACCGCCCTGCTCATCGCCACCGGGGCCAACGTCTGGCAGCACGCCATTCATGCCAACCCGCATATTTTGACGGCCGTTTTCCTCCTCGCCAACCTCTTCTTCCTGACCAGGTTTTGGGCGCAACCGAACCCAAAATGGCTTTTCGCCTTTGCCTTCACACTCGGCCTGGGCATCACCCACCATCCGCTCACGGTGATGGCCTGGCCGGCGTATGGGCTGTTTGTACTGGTGATACGGCCGTCTATCTGGCGTGAATGGCGAACCCTGTTGGGCATGGTCTTGTGCGGCCTGCTAGGGCTGGCCGTCTGGCTCTATTTCCCGCTCCGCGCCGCCACCACCCCCATCGGCCCCACCGATTTGAACACGCTGGATGGCTTCCTGAATTACGTCCTGGCGCGTGGTCTTAGCGAAAGCCTGCCCTTCTTCGGCCTGGCCGACCTGCCCAACCGCGCCCTCGTCTTCTGGACCCTACTGCGGCTGCAATACGCCCTGCCCATCATCTTCCTGGTCCTCTTCGGCCTCGTCTGGCTGGCGATGGGGAGAAGAATGTTTGCACCACGGAGGCACGGAGGACACGGAGACGATCCGGAAAAACTCCGTGCCTCCGTGGTGAACCCTTTCCCCTTATTCTTGCTCTACAGCCTCGCTTTCCTCGGCAACTATGCCTTTGTGATGAGCCTGCGTGTGCAGGACATTATGGCTTACCTGCTGGGCATCTTTATGCTGCTGGGCCTGCTGGCCGGCATCGGCTCGCTCGGCCTGCTGACGCTGGTCCAAAACTGGCTCACCCGCCAATCCGCAATCCAAAATCCGAAATCCGAAATCTCCAAAGAGGTCTGGCTGTTGGCCGCTGCGCTGTTCCTGTTAGGGCCGGGATTGCAAATCGCCCGCAATTTGCCGCGCGTGGGGCTGGGTGATTACACGGCCGCGCAAGATTACGTGGACGCTATTTTTGCCCGGTTTGCCGGGCAGAGCCAGGGGGCAACCTTGCTGAATGATTGGGAACACACCACGCCGCTGTGGTATGAGCAGACTGTCAACGGCCGTTTCCCCCTCCCCGCCGACGTCCAACCCATCCTCGTCTCCACCGGTTCCGCCAATCCCTGGCTGGACAACGTGATCGCCTACCTGCCCGGTGGTCCCGTCTACCTGAGCAATTACCGGCGTGAAATTGTGGACTTTGGTTTTCGCCTGCGCCCGGCACGGCCGTTTTACCAGGTGATTGATATTGGCTCTGAATTGCAGTTTACGCTGCCGGCAGAGTTAACGGCCGTGTCCGCCACCGGTGAACAGCTTACCCTGGTTGGCTACGATTTGCCGCAGCGTGAAGTAACCGCCGGCGATTACGTCCCCCTGACGCTGGCCTTCACCGCGCCCATCACGCCCACCAATTACTACGTGCCGGTCGTGCGCGTCGGCGACCTCAACTTCACCTTCACCACCGACAGCCACCAGCTAACGCCCACCTATACCCCCGGCGAAATCGTCGTCGAAGCCTTCGACTTCGCCCTGCCCCACAATTTGCCTTCCGGCGAGTATCCCATCAGTGTGGACCTGAAAAACCTCAGCACAGACACGGCCGTGCCGCTTGACCTGTCTTTGGGGCTGTTGAGGGTAACGGAGCAGGCCCATCCCATCCGCACCGACCATTTGCTGGCGAATTTCCGGCAGCGAGTGGGGCTGGTCAGTGCAACAGCGCGGGCGAACGGCCGTGCCGCCGCCGCGCCCTGGGATGAAGCCAGCGCCCTCCACGTGCAACCCAACGACACGGTTCATCTGACGCTGCAATGGCAAAGTCTGGCCGCCGCCGAAGAAAGCTACACCATCTTCGTCCACCTGATAGACGCCGCCAACCGGCCGTTGCTAACGCTGGATTACACACCGCTAGGGGGTTCCATGCCGACCCATCTGTGGATTCCCAAGTGGCTGCCCGGCCAGCAAATGCTCGACCCTTACCGCCTGATTATTCCGCCTGACCTGCCGCCAGGCGTGTATTACCTTGAAGTAGGGTTGTATGAGATGGTGGGCGGCCGTCGCCTGCATATTTCCGACCAGTCTGGCAATCTGGCGGGCGACCGGTTTATTTTGGGGCCGGTGGTCGTGGGGGAATAGGGCAGGAACGGCCGTTTCCCCTCCGCCGCGTCACAATTCGCTATCGCTCATCCCAATCAGCTCGTAAATCTGCTCCAACGCCTGCCGTCCCTTCACCCGCATCGGATTCATGGGTTCCACAATCACCCAATCCTTCACCCGCTCATAGGCCGCCGCGCTAAGCAAAATCTGGCCTGGCCGCGCCGTCTCCTGTACCCGCTTGGCCAGATTCACAGCGTCGCCAATGGCCGAATAATCCTTGCGCTGCAAGCTGCCCACATTCCCGACAACCGCCTCGCCCACGTGAATGCCTGTGCCAAAGTACAGCCGCTTCTCCACCGGCAGGCTCATATGATAGCTGGACATGTTGTTCTGAATCATCAGCGCCGTGCGGATGGCCCGTTCTACGTGGTCTTCCTGGGGATTGAGCGGTGTGTTGAACAAAGCCATGACGGCGTCGCCCATAAATTTGTCGGTCATGCCGCCATAATGCGAGATGGCCGTGACGGCCTGCGTAAAATAACCATTGATCACCTGGATCAACGTCTCCGGTTCCAGGTTTTCGCTGAAGGTGCTAAAGCCGCGCACGTCGGCAAATAAAACGGTGATAACGCGACGCTGCGGGCGCTGCGCCGCATCCAGGTCGCGCACCTGGTCTACCAGGGCCGGCGGCAGATACCGGCGCACACTCTCCAGACGCTTGGTCTCCGAAATGTCGTTCAGCACCATCGCCACGCCCAACGTCTCTTGCTGAATATCGCGCAGCGGCGAAAAGGTCAGGTTGAGCGTGGTCGTGCCCGGCCGCGCGCCCACGACAATGTCCATTTCTGTGTTCTGCGTACCGCCGTTTTTCTTCACGTCTTCAACAATCGGTTTCACCGGCAGCCCCAGGGCGCTTAACGCATTGGCGTAAATCTCGTGAACAATTGTATGGGGTGGCACGTCTAAAATTTGCTCTGCGGCCCGATTAAAGAGCGCCACCCGATCTTCGTCGTCTATGGTGATGACGCCGCTGGCGATGGACTCGAAGACGTTGTCCATCAGGTCTTTCATTTCGGTGATTTCCATGAGGTGTTGGCGAATCTGTTGGAAGAGGCGGGCGTTTTCGATGGCGACGGCCGCCTGATTGGCAAAAGTCGCCAGCAAATCCCGGTCCGTGTCACCAAATATGCCGGCGGCGATGCGATTATCGGCATAAACCACGCCAATGGTTGTGTCTTTGATTCTGAGTGGCACGCACAAGATGGAGCGCAAGTTGTAGCTGATGATGCTTTCGGTGGCCGAGAAGCGGGGGTCGGATTGGGCGTTCATCGTCACCACCGGTTCACCGGATTCGGCTACGGAACGCACAATCGTGCGGCTGATTTCAAAAGAGGACGACTTTTCGATGGTTTCCCGATCCACGTTGCGGGCGACTTGCACGGTGAGCTGGCCGGTTTTTTCGTCTATCAACAGCAAGATGGCGCGTTCGGCCTGGGTCAGGTTGATGATGGCGTCCATCACTTCCGCCAATACCTGATCGAGGTTGAGGGAGGAGTTGACGACGGCGCCAATTTCTTGCAAGGCTTTTAGCTGTTCGTGTTCTTTGGCCTGGGCGTCAATGCGCCGTTCTAAATCTTCGAGGGTGCGGCGCACCTGGACAAACAGGCGGGCCAATTCGTCGGTGGACTGCATGGCAGCCTGACGAGTAATCTCGGCGCGAGTGGTGATCATGGTTTGCTGTTGGTTGACAGCGCCACCCAGTTCATCAACCATTTCGCGCAAGTGCTTCAAGTTGCGGTGTACCTGGGTTATTGACTGCTCGCTCACGGAGTGCCCTCCCTGCTGTGTAGCCAGAAGCGCCCATCGCAGATTGACTCGCGTCTACAGGTCTGGTGGGCGTATTAGTATGAACTTACTGTGGTATCTGTTTGGATTATACCAGAGTGGCGTTAAAAATTGGCTGTTTTGGCCGGAGTTTAGCGCGGCCGTTTGCGCCAGCGTTCTAATCGGTGGGCGATGCTTTGGCGCAGCATTAACGGCCGTAACACCCGCCATTCCGTCATTGAATCAAACCCGTCCTCTTCACCGTGCGCCCGGCTAAACTGCCGCAGCACAAACTGCTGCGTGAGATTACGAATGGACGTTTTGCCATCGGGCACGGCCGTTGCCAGCAAATCAGCCCGTTCATACGGCGTATTGGCCGATTTGAACGAAACGCCCAACCAGCGCCCCCAGGATTCCAGGCGCGAATAGCTGCGCGTCACATCCGCTTCGACACGCTTATTCATTTCATTCGCCAGCCACATCAACCCCAGGGCAACAGCCAGGACGAATATCACGCCGGCTACCTGCCACACCGGGATACGCTGCCACCAGGCCCGTTCAGACAAAGCCGCGCCAGGGTTTTCGTCCAGAACATCGCCGCCACGCTCTACGTCCAACGTAATGTCGTCCAGTTCGGCGGCAAAGTCGCGCAAATTATTGGCTATGGCCGCCTCGCTCAGGCCACTTTCGGTTTCTGTAGATTCCTGGCGCACCAGGACGGGAACGCTGGCCGTCGGCTCAAATTGGATCCAACCAAACGTCGGGAAATACACTTCCACCCAGGTGTGGGCGTTGCTGGCGCGCACCCGGTAGGAGCTGGTTGCCTCGTCGTAATCGCCTTGCACGTAACCATTGACAATGCGCGCCGGAATGCCCTGCGAACGCAGCATGATCGCCATCGCCGACGCATAATAGGTGCAGTAGGCTTCCTGGCTGACAAACAAGGTGTAATGGATTGGCTCTTCGTCCGGCGGCGGGGCGTCAATCTGGTCGTTGTAGGTGATGGCTTCGCGCAGGTAGTTTTGCACGGCCGTTGCCTTATCAAACACGTTATCGTAATCGGCCGTTAGCGACTGGGCCAGCGACAATGTTTCTGGCGTAATTTCGTTCGGCACTTGCAGGTAAGTATCCAGAATCCATTCCGGGTAGTTCGTGGAAGCTTCGCGCAAACTGTCCACGTCAACGGTGGTAATGCTGGAAGC
>CALFEW010000182.1 GCA_937958365.1 uncultured Chloroflexota bacterium
CCAGATGGTGGGGTGGAAACGGCCGTTTCTAATTGTGAAGTGTGAAGTGGGGGAACGGCCGTTCTGCCCACTAGCAGCCTGTCGGAAAAAGAATTTTCGGACGCAGATTTCGCAGATTGACGCCGATTTTAGCTGCTTTTTGTAATGATCACAATCTGGTCGAAGTCATTCCTTCGAGGGACTCAGGACAAGTTCTGAGCGAAGTCTTCGGTCCTGAGCGCAGCCGAACGGGGAAGAATCCCGGTATGTCCGCTGCAAGGGGATTCTTCCTCGAAGACTCGTCAGAATACAGTGTTTCTAATCAACTATGGATATTTTGCTTGCGCACGGTTATTTTATTGCTGAAGACGCCCACGAACAGGCGATCATGAAGCCCTACCCCACGTTGGGGCTGCTCTACATCTCGTCGCACCTGAAAGCCAAAGGGTTTGCGGTGGCGTTGTTCGACGCTACCTTTCAGACGATGGCGGATTTTGTGGCCTATGTGCGGGCGAAACGGCCGTCTCTCGTTGGCCTCTATTGCAATCTGATGACCAAACAAAACATCCTGCGCATGATCCCGGTCTGCCAGGAAGTGGGCGCGACCATTATCTTGGGCGGCCCCGAACCGGTCAGCTACGCCGCCGACTACCTGGCTTTTGGCGCGCACATCGTGGTGGTGGGCGAGGGCGAGTTGACCCTGGAGGAGCTGATTCCTCATCTGGCGCAACACGGCCGTTGCCAACTCCACACCATCCAGGGCATTCTCTTCCAGGATGAAGCGGGGCAGGTGGTGCAAACAGAGACACGGCCGTACATCAAAGACCTCTCCGCCCAACCCTGGCCCGACCGGGCAGCGATAGACATGCCCCGTTACCTGGCAACCTGGAAAACCCATCACGGCCTCAGTTCCGTCTCGCTCATTACGGCGCGAGGCTGCCCCTACACCTGCACCTGGTGCAGCCACAGCGTTTTCGGCCACACCCACCGCCGCCGCGCCGTGGCCGAAGTCGCCGACGAAGTGGCCTGGATTCAAGCCACCTACCAACCCGACCAGCTCTGGTACGCCGATGACGTGCTGACCATCTCGCCCCGCTGGTTCCTCAGCTACGCCGCCGAACTCAAGCGGCGCGGCCTGCGTATCCCCTTTGAATGTATCAGCCGCCCGGACCGGCTGGACGGGGAGATCATCGCCGCGCTGGCGGAAATGGGCTGCGTCCGGCTCTGGCTCGGCTCGGAAAGCGGTTCGCAGCGCATGTTGGAGGCGATGAAACGCAAAACGGAGGTGGAAGATTTGCTCGCCAAAAACCGGCTGTTGCAAGCAGCGGGCATTGAAGTGGGCATGTTCATTATGCTCGGTTACGATGGCGAGGCGGTGGCCGACATTGAGGCGACGGCCGTTTACTTGAAACAGGCCAACCCGGACGTATTTCTGACGACGGTGGCTTATCCCATCAAAGGCACGGCCTATTACGACACAGTCGCCGACCGGGTGACGACGCCGCTGGCCTGGGCGGAACGGACAGACCGAGATTTGCAGGTCAACGGCCGTTACTCCCGCCAATTTTACGATCACGCCACCCGCTGGCTGGTCAACGAAGTCAATCTACACAAAAGCTGGCAGGCCAAAGAGCGCAACCCGCTTCGGCTGGGTAAACAGTGGCTCAACGCCCAACGCGGCCGTTGGGGAATGCGCCTCACCCAACACCAGCGAGAAACCAATCAGCCCATCCACGGCAGCGGTCGCGGCTGGTCGCCCCAAGAACGGGCGACCGATGGCTGGTGACCCCCACGCCCATTCACTATGATGACGCCTTCCGCCTTCGACGCCTTCGCCGCCACTTACGACGCCGCCTTCACCCATTCCCCGCTGGGGCAAATGCTGCGCCAGCGGGTCTGGCGCGTGCTGGCCGACTCTTTTCTGGCCGGTCAGTCGGTCCTGGAGCTGGCCTGCGGCACGGGAGAAGACGCCGTCTGGCTGGCGCAGCGCGGCGTGGCGGTGACGGCCACGGATGGGTCGGCGGCGATGGTGGAGCGAACGGCCGTTAAAGCCCAACAGGCTCACGTCGCCCATCTGGTCACCCCGCTACAGCTTTCTCTGCAAGCAATCGCCAACAACCAGCTACCCCCGGCCCACTACGACGGCGCGTTTAGTAACTTCGGCGGCCTTAATGTGCTGCCTGATTGGCGGCCGCTGGCGGCCGCCCTGGCGCAGCGGGTACGCCCTGGCGGGCATCTCGTTCTCGTGCCGATGGGGCCGGTCTGTCCCTGGGAGATGGGCTGGTATGGTTTACATGGACAGTGGCAAACGGCCGTGCGCCGTTTGCGCCAACCGGCCACCGCCCGCATCGGCGACGCCCACATCCCCATTTGGTATCCCACAGCGTCGCGCCTGCGGCAAGATTTTGCGCCCTGGTTTCGCTGTTTGCGGGTGGAAAGTTTAGGCTTGTGGCTGCCGCCCAGCTACCTGGGTCATTGGGTGGCCCGTTGGCCGCGCTTATTTGCCCGGCTAGACTGGCTGGAAGGCAAAACCGGCCGGCTCAGCGGGGGCTGGGGCGACCATTTTGTGATGACGCTGCGCCGCGATCATCTTTAACGGCCTCCAGCAAAACGAAGAAGTTAATACTTTGGAGTTTCCAGATTGGGCCAATCTCACCAGGTTAAAAACATATGAACCCTAAGTGACCTATGCAGCCAACGGATCGTCACACAGGAGAGCCGGGTAGAGCCGTATTCAGCGCCTCAAATTCACGGGCAATCTCATCATTGGCGAAGGTTAGTTGAAGATTCCTGCCGTCGCGATCAGGTTTTGCGCTTAACCCGGCGACGTAATCTGAATCATTCAGAAGTTGGGCGGCCAGCAACGGGGCTTGAAACAGCGCCCGGCCAAATATTGGCAAGAGGACAACACGGGCGACCACTTCAAATAGAAACCCACCGATCAGCCCGGCAACCAATCCGACCGCTGCACCCAAAACCAGCGAGTTTGTGTTGTTGGGTTGCCCGTAGTTATCCAGGCCTGCCTGAGCTGCCCCAAATGCGACCACAAAAAAGGTTATCCCGCCAACCAACAGGAGGCCCAAAACAAAGGGAATGCAACCGGCCAGAAAAACAGCTTTTGTACTCTTGGCACAACGCTGGCAATGAGGCGCCTGGTATCTGGCCGAAATCTGCACCTGCTTCTGGCCTCTCTGAACGAGACGGTTGACAAGGAGTGTAGACTCTGCCTGTTTCGGCGCGCCACAAGAGACGCAGCGATCCGGAAAAACAAGCGGACTTTGGCCTTCAGATGGGATGGGAACTTGAACTGTTCTGGACATATGCCTGTTTTTGTTTTCATCCTGGCCTGGGCGGGCGAGGAACCTTGTTAGCTTTAGGCCGGGCAGTCCTGGCCTAAAGCGCCTAAACATATGCGGTGAGCATCTTAAAATAATACCTCGTGTTTTAGATTGGACCAATCTTCGCCATGTAATAATCAACCGGGTGTTTAGGAATGGGAACAGAACAACCTGCGAAAGATTGAAGATTAAAGAGTGAAGTAAGCGTTCAAGTATGATGCACCTCTCTGATCTTTAATCTTCAATCTTTAGTCTTGGCTCCGTGTGTTATTAAATTCCCACTCCTTAACGGATTGTCAGGGGCAAATAGGTGTAAAAATCCATCTCGCCCAGCGGGGGCGCACCCGATCCGCAGAGAAAGCCGCTGCACAACGTCAGCCCGTTTTGCGCCGCGCCCACCACCGGCTGGCCGATGGCGCTGCGCAGGGCGACACCGCTTTAGGCTCATCCTGGCTGGCGAAGCCGCGCCGCGCCCCCGTGCGCGGGTCTTCCAGGCTGAAATACCAGACGATCTCTTCTTCACTGCTCAACCAGAGACGCAGCACGTAAATCACGTAAGGCAGATGAGCTACTTGAGACATCATGAATGGGTGACAACGGAACGGCCGTCGTTATACTATCAGCATAACGAAAGGGCATCTCTAGAACGTAACAGAAGCGTTACAGGCGAAAATGAACAAAAACAAGCAAGCTATCATGCACCTGTCCTTGTTGGGCCGGCCGGAAATCCGGCTGGACGGCGAATTGTGGGTTGGCAAGCTGCCGGTAAAAGGCGTGGCCTTGCTGGCTTATCTGGCCGTCACCGGCCAGACCTGTTCGCGGGAAGCTCTGGCCACGCTGCTGTGGGGCGAAACGCCCGACGCGGCTGCGCGGGCCAGTTTGCGCGTCACGCTCAATCGGCTGCCGGCGCAGTTACGGCCGTTTCTCGCGCTCACCCACCACACCATCAGCCTCCCTGCCGACCGGGTATCGCTGGACGTGAACGTTTTGGCGACGGCCGTCACCGGTTCGGCCACCGCCTGGCAAACGGCCGTCGCCCTCTACCGCGGCGATTTCCTGGACGGCCTCATCATCCCCGACGCTCCCGCTTTCGACGAATGGGCGCTGCTGGAACGGGAACGACTGCGCCTGCTGGTCATCGAATTGCTGGGCCGCCTGGCCGACGACGCCCTGAACCGCCAACGCTACGCCGACGGCATCGCCTACGCCCGGCGCAGCCTGGCGCTGGACAACTGGCGCGAAGAAGCCCACCGCCTGCTCATGCGCCTGCTGGCCCTGGACGGCCGTCGCAGCGACGCCCTGGCCCAATTTGAAACCTGCCGCCGCTTGCTGGCCGAAAACCTGGGCGTTGCGCCAGCCGCCGAAACGCTCGCCCTCTACGAAACCCTCAAACAAAACATCTTTCCACCTGCTCCCCTGCTCCCGCTTCCCCCTGCTCCCGTTCATAACCTGCCCGCCAGCGCCGCCTCCTTCGTCGGGCGCAAGGCGGAGCTGGCGCAGTTGGCCGATTTGCTGGCGCAGCCCGACGGCCGTTTAATCACCCTGTTGGGTCCCGGCGGCGTGGGCAAAACCCGGCTGGCGCTGGAAACGGCCGTGCGCCACCTGGCCGATCCCCGCTTCCCCGACGGTCTCTTTTTTGTGCCCCTGGCCGACTTGCCGCCGGAAACGGCCGTTGCCCCCCACATCGCCGAAGCCATCGGCCTGAAACTCAGCGGCGCAGCGCCGCCCGACGAACAATTACGCCAACACCTGCGCAACCGCCATCTGCTGCTGCTGCTGGACAATTTTGAACACCTGCTCCCCCAGGCCGGTCTGGTCGCCGATTTGCTGGCGGCGGCCCCTGGCCTGCGCCTCCTCGTCACCTCGCGCGAGCGGCTGAACCTGTACGAGGAGTGGCTGGTGGAGATTGACGGGCTGGAACTGCCCCCAGGCGCAGCGGCCGATTGGACCACCTTCAGCGCGCCGCAGTTGTTCATCCAGCGGGCGCGGCGCGTCTACCTGAGCTTCGACAGCGCCGCCGAGCGCGAAGCGATCCTGCAAATCTGCCGCCTGGTGGGCGGGCTGCCGCTGGCGTTGGAACTGGCCGCCGCCTGGGTACGCACCATACCCTGCCGGGATATTGCTCGCGCCATCGAACGCCACCTTGATTTTTTAGCGTCCGATTTGCGCAACACGCCGGAACGTCAGCGCAGTCTCCGCGCCACCTTCGATTATTCCTGGGACCTGCTGGGCGAAATGGAACAGGGCTTGTTGGCGCGGCTGGCCGTCTTTCGCGGCGGCTTTGATGGCGCGGCCGTCCTCGCCATCGTCGGGGCAACAGAAATCAACCGCGCAGAAGGCGCAAGCTCAACCGACGACAGCGCGTCCTCTGGACAACCGCGCACAAATCCCGGCTTGCGTCAGTTGTCGGCGCTGGTGGATAAGTCGTTGGTGCAGCGGCAGCCGGACGGCCGTTACCAGTTGCACGAAGCGATCCGGCTTTTTGCCCAGGAGCAGATGGGCGCGGCCGATTGGCTCCGGGTACGCGACGCCCACGCCCGCTATTACGCCGCTTTCCTGGCCGACCAGGGCGACCGGAGCGACGGGCCGCAGGCCGAAGCGGCTTTTCGGACGATGGCCCGGGAATTGGAAAACGGCCGTTTCGCCTGGCAGTGGGCGCTGGCCGGGTGGCCGGCAGCGGAACCGATCCTCAGCCAGATGCTGCCCCATCTGTCGCTTTTCTATTTGCGACGCGGCCGTTCGCTGGAAGCCATCACCTGGCTAACGGCCGCCATCGAGCGGATCGAGGCCACTCCGCTCGGCCCGGAAACGCCGCCCCTTGTGGCGCTGCTCCATCACCAATTCGCTAAACACGAAGAGGGGCTGGGGCGTTTTGCCGCGGCGCAAGCGCGCCTGCTGACCTGCCTGCCAACGTTGGAAACGGCCGGCCTGACGCCTTACGCCGCCGACGCCTGGGAAATGATGGGCCGAACACAGCGTCATCTGGGCGACCTGGCCGCGGCCGAAACGTCTTTTCATCGCAGCCTGGCATTACATCGCCTGAACGGTCGGCCATCGGGCATCGCCGGGGTATTGAACAGCCTGGGCGTGCTGACGAAGAATGACGGCCGTTACATCGAAGCCATCGCCTACTACAGCGAAAGCCTGGGCATCTTTCGCCGGCAAGGCGACCAGGCAGGCGTGGCCGTTTGTCTGATCAATCTGGGCAACATCGCCAACGTGCAGGGCGATTACGACCAGGCCCGGGCCTGCTATCAGGAAAGCTACGAACTGGCGGCGGCCGCCGAAAATCGGCCCAACATGGCGATCACCTTGCTTAATTTGGGCAGCGTTGCCCGCGCCACCGGCGATACGGCCGCCGCCGAACGGTACTATCAGGACAGCCTG
>CALFEW010000183.1 GCA_937958365.1 uncultured Chloroflexota bacterium
TTACTGCTGATCCTGTTGGCTATTATTGGGCGCAGACAGCCTATCTATGCCTAAATTTGCTGTTCCGGCGAGATCCGATCTGGAAAGGGACGGAACAGATTTAACCTGTAAACGGCACACAGAGATCTGTCCACTTGACCAGTATCCAACTCTCCCCTCGGCGGGGGAGTTTTGATTGGGTTGGCCGTATGATTGACATATGAAATCCTCCAAGCACGGCAACAACCGTCAATAAAAAATCAATGGACACAAATTTTTTCGCCCAAAGCGGCTCTCCCACAAACCCCACCATCATCTTTCTGCACGGTTCCCCGTTCACGGGACGAATGTGGACGCCACGGATGGAGCGCCTGACCGAATTTTTCTGTCTCACCCCCGATTTGCCCAGACACGGCCGCAGCGCCGAACTCCCCACCCGCAGCCTGGTTTCCATTCGTGTTCAGGTTGACCACCTGATCCGGGAACGTGTCCTCGGTGGACAGGTGCACCCGGTTTTATTCACCGCAACCGTGCGCGCCTGGATCGGCAATACGCCTCTGCCTGCGGCACTCCGTCCGATTGCGAAATAGAATTAGGAAACTACCCGATGTCTCTAACCACAAATGCCGCTTTGCACGATGCCTATGCTGCCGATTACGATGCTCAGGTTTGCGCTTACGACTGCCACATGGCCGAAATTTTGTTTGGATTGTGCTACGAGTTCATCCAACCCCGCCAATCCTTACTGGATGTCGGCATTGGCAGCGGGCTTGCGGCGCAGCCTTTTGCCAAGGCTGGGCTGGAAGTTCACGGCATGGATTTTTCCCCGGCTATGCTCGAAATCTGCCAGGCCAAAGAGTTTGCAGTAGATTTGAAAGAGCATGATCTCCAGCAAATTCCCTGGCCGTATCAGGCCTATCTGTTCGACCACCTGATTAGCTGCGGCGTGTTCCATTTCGTTGCTGATCTCGAAAGCATTTTTGGCGAAGCCAACCGTGTTTTGCAGGAAGGCGGCTTGTTCGCCTTTACAACGAAAATCCCGCCAGATCTAGAAATCACCCAGCAGGAATATGACCCGCAAAACAGCGGCGGATTCGAGATTTTTTCCCACGCGCCCGCCTACATCGAAACCTTACTGACGCAACATGCTTTCACACGCCTGAAAACGCAAAAATGTTTCGTCGGCGATGAACTTTTCATTCTCTGGGTTGTTCAAAAAACCAATCAAAGGAAACTCGCATGAATCTCAAAACCTGGATCGCCCGTCACCCGATTCTCACGTACACCCTCCTGATGCTCATCTGGTCGTTTGGAATCTGGTCGTTCCTGTTCATCTATATCCAGCCTGGCGAATTGATGAAAAACCCCCCGCCAATTTCATTCCTATTCGTTGTCCTGGGCGGGTTTGGGCCTTCACTCAGTGGTATCTTGACCACCTGGCTAATTTACAGACGAGGAGGGCTGCAAAACCTGTGGGCCAGGTTGCGTATTTGGCGGGTGGGAGTCTGGTGGTTGGCTGTGCTAATCATCCCCGTGATAACTGCGCTCACGCCGCTCCTGCGCTGGGCCGCTGGCTATCCGGTTGATACTTCCGCAATGCTGAACCTGCTTGGCCCCGGCATTGCCCTGGGACTGACCGCCGGACTGATGGAAGAATTCGGCTGGCGCGGTTTTCTCCTGCCGCATTTACTCAAACGCCATTCGCCCCTGGTTGCGACCCTGTTCTTGGGCCTCATCTGGGGCGGGTTATGGCATGGCTACGCCGATTACTTCGGACTGGGCGGTCGGGGCCTGGTTTCCCTGCTGCTGATTGCGCTGCTTGGCCCGATCCTATTAACCGCCTGGTCAATCGTCATCACCTGGGTTTACGAGCGCACGCAGGGCAGCCTTTTGCTGGCCTATTTCATGCACGTCAGCATTTCCTCCAGCGCCTTGATTTTCGGGCAAACTTATTCAACCAACATTGAAGAAATCACCTGGACCGCGATCAGTGTCGGGCTGGCGTGGCTGACGGCCGTTCTCGTGTGGCGGCTGGGGCGTGGTTAGAAGTCTCCAACCAAATCATCACCGCTCACATGCATGACCCAGATGGCACGCCACGTCCTAAGTTGACCTGTCCACTTGACCAGGATACGACTACCCCGCTGACGGGGTAGTCTTGGTTTGGACTGGAGTACAATAACAATATGAAACTCACTCTACGCAAATACCAGAACGACGCTGATGGCGAGAAAATCCGCCAGTTTTTGCGTGAAATCTATCTTTTGCATGGCCGCCGCGAAGTCAGCTGGCCGCTCTACCGCTGGGATTACTGGCGCTGGCACGTTAATGAGAACATTTTCAAGTTCAACCTGAATGCGGCAGTTTTCATGTGGGAGACCAGTGACGGCCGTCTGGCTGCTGTGCTGCACCCAGACGGAGCCGGCGAGGCTTTTTTGCAGGTGCATCCCGCCTTCCAGACCCTCGAACTGGAGGTCGAAATGATGTCAGCAGCAGAAACGCAGTTTGCCACCACGCAGGCCGGGGGAAGTCAGCGTCTGACGCTTTGGGCGCACGGCAACGACTTGGTCCGCCAGGACCTGCTTATGCGGCGCGGCTATTCCAGGGGCAAACCTCCCGAAGCCCAACGCCGCCGCTCAATGGAATTACCCATCCCGGAAATTCCCACCCCCGAAGGTTACACCATCCGTGCCCTGGGCGCTGAAAGCGAACTGCCTGCCCGCAGTTGGGTTTCGTGGAAAGCCTTCCACCCCTACGAGCCGGATGAAAAATACCAAGGCTGGGAATGGTACCGCAACGTCCAGAGCGCGCCGCTCTATCGCCGCGACCTTGACCTGGTTGCCGTTGCCCCCAACGGAGACTTCGCCGCCTTCGTCACCCTTTGGTTTGATGACGTGACTCGCACCGCCGCCTTTGAACCCGTCGGCACGCATCCCGATCACCAGCGCAAGGGACTCGGCAAGGCGCTCATGGCAGAAGGCTTGCGCCGCGTCCGCGATTTGGGAGCCACACTTTGCACCGTCGGATCATATTCGGAGAGAGCCGGCAACTTATATGCTTCGATGGGTTTTACCGAGTACGACTTGGACGAGCCGTGGGTCAAAGAATGGTAGAGGAGATTCAGGCATGAAGATAAATGGCAATTCAATCGAAACGGAACGCCTTATTTTGCGCCCCATGCAGGCAGATGATTTTGACGCAATGCTCGAAATCTTCACCGATCCAAATGTCATGGCTTCTTTTGATTGTGACTCTTTTACCCATGCCCACATGGAACATTGGCTGAAACGCAACCTTGATCACCAGACCGAATTGGGGTATGGACTCTTCTCCGTCATCCGCAAATCGGATGGAAAGTTGATCGGGGATTGTGGGTTAGAACAGATGGAAGTGGATGGAATACAGGTTGCCGAGCTTGGATATGACTTTCGCAGCGACGTTTGGAATCAGGGCTTTGCCACTGAAGCCGCCAGCGCCGTGCGAAATTTTGCATTTCAGGTTTTAGGTTTGTCGCAACTCATCAGCCTGATCCGCGTTGGAAATACGGCTTCCCAACGCGTGGCGGAAAAGGTCGATATGAAAAATGCAGCTGCTTTTGAACGGTATGGCATTCAATATTATCGGTATGTCATTGAAAGCTCCAGTGCAGGTGTCACGCTTGTAGCGTGACCTCCAGAATTCGTTTACAATTCTCGCACATCAACTCCCTCCGAGAGTCTCATGCGTCCACACCATCCCTGGTTACTTTTAGCCTTTTTACTTCTCGCTCTTTTCCTTCTCCCCACCCCTGCCTACTCTGGACATTCAGGCGGAACTATCGCCCCCGGCACGCACCTGCGCTTTGAGCACCTGACCAGCGACGATGGTCTCTCGCAAAACGCCGGTCTCGCCC
>CALFEW010000184.1 GCA_937958365.1 uncultured Chloroflexota bacterium
TCGCGCTGGGGATACGGCCGGTCTCGGCAAAGGCCATCAGCGCATCGTAGCCGGACCGCGCCGACCAGTCGCCCTCAATGACCCAGCCCGGCTGGGGCGTGATGTTGGCGGCACGCAGCGCAGTTTCATAGCCTAGCCAGCGGTCTTGCGAGCAATCTTCGGCCAGCGGCCCGGTGATGAGGCCGATTTCTTGATGGCCGAGTTGCAGTAAATGGTGGGTGGCGGCGACGCCCGCCGCTTCGTCGTTCAGGGCGACGGAGTTGGTGGCGTCTTCGCGGGGGCGCGCCCCGCCAAAAACTACCGGGAAATCGGCGGGCAGATGGGTGTAACGGCCGTCGGCAAACGGGTTGATCACCATCAACGCCTCGGTGCGGCGGCTGGTGATCAGCTCATCCATCAGCGCGACAAACGTGCTTTCGTCTGGGGCGGAAGCGGACAGCAAAAAATAGCCATGCTGCCGGGCTTCGATTTCAGCGCCATTGATCAGACTGGCGAAGGTGTAGTCGGTGAGATTGGGGGCGATGCAGGCCAGGATACCGGAGCGCCCTTTGGCCATGGATTGAGCGATGGCGTTGGGGCGGTAATCGAGTTCGGTGATGGCGGCTTCCACGCGGGCTTTGGTTTCCGGCAAGACGCGCTCGCTGCCATTGATGACGCGGGAAACGGTTTGGTGGGAAACACCAGCCAGCGCCGCAACGTCGCGGATGGTCACGTGGGAACGGGAAGCCATTGTCTCTCTTCTCCAGGCGGTGGGCCTTTCCAACCGAAAGGTCGCCATGTTACCGGTCATGTGAACGGTAACATGATGATAAAACAGGAACGGCCGTTTGTCAAGCAACAAATCGAGCCGACTGTCGGAGAACTCAGGATAGTACCTGTAACCCGAAGTCCGTATACCGTATTCCGTTGGCGTTTACCAGAGGTAGCGCCCTACGGAATACGGCATACGGATGACCGAATACCAGCCATTTCTACAATTCCGACAGGCTGCCGATGCCAAACGTGCCGGGGAGTTGCGTGTGGTGCTAAAATTGCCTGGAGGTGAATTCTGTGTTGAATCAAGCGGCAAACACACAAAACAAGTCAGTGCATAATCTGAGCATAATCTTGTATGCCATCGGGTTTGTGGCGGGTTTGTGGTTGGCAGGCGTGACGATCTGGGCCAATATGGAAGCGTCGCTGTTTGATGCGGCGATGCAGTCTGACGAAACGTTGGATACGCTGCGCTGCCCGGCGCTGCTGTCGGTGACGGAGACGGGACTGGTGCGGGCTACGTTTCACAATGGTTCGGAACGGCCGTTAAACTTTTTTGTGCGCGCCAACATCAGCAATGGATACGTCACGTTGATGCGGCAAAACAACGCGAGGTTGCCTTTAGCGCCGGGAGAGTCGCAGGAATTGACCTGGGCGGTGGATGCGGCGGATGCGGCTTACGGCCGTTTTGTGTTGGTGCGGGTTAACGTGCTGCGCAACCCGGCGTATCCCACCCGTGACGCCAGTTGTGGCATTTATCTGTTTCCTCTGCCCTGGTTGACAGGCGGGCAGGCGGTGGCGCTGGCTTTGGCAATGAGCTTGTTGGGCATGGGCGGTGGTCTGGCGCTGCGGTTGTGGAGGGAACGGCCGTTCATCGGCCGATCACGCGATGTTACTTTTGTTGCCACCTGGTTGGCTGTTGGGGTGGTGGCCATGATGGTAGCCGGATTGCTGCGTTATTGGATTATTGGCGTGGTACTCGTTGCGCTTTCGTTGATCATGGCCGGCGTCTTGCTGGAGCGGTACGTGGGAAGACTTTAGGACGGGTCAGTGAATGGTCAATTGTTAATGGTCAATTGCCAATTGCCAACCGTTGACCATTGACAATTAACAATTGACCATTAACCATTGACAATTAGCCATTTCTTTGGGGTTGGTATGGATGTGATACGCGCTTTTATTGCTATTGAGATGCCGACGGCCGTGCGGGCGGAGTTGGGGTTGGTGGCCGACGTGCTGGCCGGGCAAGCGCCAGAGCGGAGCGTGCGCTGGGTGAAGCCGGAGCTGCTGCACCTGACGCTGCGCTTTTTGGGGGATACGGCCGTTGCCAAACTGCCGGCCATCACCACTGCCCTGGACCAGGTGGGCCGTCAGGCTGTCCCATTCACGCTGCACCTGGGCAAGCCGGGTTGTTTTCCTAATCCGCAGCGCCCGCGGGTGATTTGGGTCGGATTGGACGGTGACAAGAAGCCGCTGCTGGCGCTGAAGCAGGCGTTGGATCGTGCGCTGATGCCGTTGGGTTGGGCGGTTGAGGAACGGCCGTTTCAGGCGCATTTAACGCTGGGGCGGGTGAATGACGGCCGTCAGGCGACTGGTCTGGATTGGGGGACTGAAGTGAAGAAGCTGGCTGTGCCGGTAACGGCCGTACACCTCATCGAAAGCCAGTTGCAGCGCAGTGGACCAGTCTATACCGTGCGACACAGCAGCAAATTGGCGGGGTGAAACGCAGGGAGACAACCGATCAGGCGCTGCCAGCCAGGGTGCGGAGCAACAAAGGCGCTGAATACCGGTCAGGATCGGCTAAAAAACGGCGCATATCGGCGCGTGAACGCAGGTGGATGATCCGTTTTTGGCCGTCTAGCTGCGCCAGATGTTGTTCTACGTCTGGCCGGGCGCGGGTGGGGTATTGCCAGATGCGAATCAAAAAGTCCGGGAAATCGGGGGCAAATAAAGTTTCCTGGCAGCCAGGGGCCATGTCTGGCCGCTGCACGTGTCGGTATTGGATGCGCCGCCGGACAGCTTGCCAGGCGCACAACCAGCGGGGCATGTCCAGGAATACAACTGTGTCGGCCGCCTGCAAGCGCGCTGTTAGCGTCTGGCGATAGTTGCCATCCATGATCCATGTGGGTTGTTGAACCATGTCATGAATTTTTTCTTGCCAGAGGGGAACGGCCGTTTCCACCCACCCCGGATGCCAGAAATGTTGGTCCAGATGAATGACCGGCAGCCCTGTTTTTTCACCTAAAGTCCTGGCCAACGTTGATTTGCCTGATCCGCTGGAACCAATAATGACAACGCGCTCCATTTTCATCCGATACTCCGCCTGACGAGTGCCGTGATGACCATTTGCGATCTCTATGGGATAATGAAGGGCGCGTGAACGAAAAGAGATTGATTTGTCACCAGAACCAAACTGAACCTGCTTGTTAATTATCATGTGTGACGACCCATAGAATGTTTATCGCGTGTGGTCTTGCTTTCCCAAGTGGCCTTTACTTTTATGACCCTAACCGTGATTGCTTAATTACCGGAATCGTAGCCCATAGGATTTGAATCTTGAGTGAATTTGTCGTAAATAGTTCCTGGACCTCGGACAAAAGTACTACTTATCGTTGGATAACTTCCCATTTACAGCGGCACGTTTTGCTGCTGTTGATGATGTTTGTCGGCGCTTTTGGCAATGCGGCTCTGGCGGCCGTTGTCCCGGTTCTGGTTGGTGTGGCCTTTAATGCCGTGCTGGCCGACCCGGTAGATACCCGGTTGATTGGTCTGTCGGCGCTGGGCATCATCCTCAGCCAGACAGTGCGGGCGGTGTTGCAATTGGGGCGCAATTTCTCCAGCGCCGTCGTTGGCGAAAGATTGGAGAAAGACATGCGCCAGGAACTGTACGTCAGCTTACTGGGCAAGAGCATGACCTTTCACGATTTGCAGCCCGTTGGCGACACCATGGCGCGGGCTACCAACGATGTCCACGAACTCAATTTAATGATGTATCCTGGCATTAACCTGGTTGTTGGCTCTCTGAATTTTTTGCTGATGCCCTTGTTGTTCACGCCGCGTTATGCCTGGGAGCTGTTGCTCGCGCCGCTGTTTTTTGTGGTCACTTACGTGGCGGCGCTGATTCGTTACATGGGCGCATTGGATCCGGTGACAGAGCGGGTGCGGCGGGCCTTTGGGGTGATGAACAGCCGGTTGGCCGAAGCGATTGACGGCATTGAAATGGTGAAGAGCGTGGCTCAGGAGCCGGCGGAGATTGAACGATTTGAAGTGAACGCTCAGGAATACCGTGAGGCGACGGTGGCGCAAGGGCGCATCGAGGCGCGCTTTTTGCCGCTGCTGATGTTGGGCATAACGCAGGCGATAGGCTTTGCCCACGCGCTGCTGCTTTTTCGCGCCGGGCGGGTGGATGTGGGGGGAGTGGTGGCGTATATGGGGCTGCTGACACTGTTTAGTTTTCCCACGTTTATCTCGTTGACGGCTTATTCGCGGGTGTCCTTGGGGGTAGCCGGGGCGCGCCGGGTATTGGGCTTGATGCACCAGGAGACGCAGTTGGATGAAAATGCGCATGGCTACCAGGGGGCCATCGAGGGTAGAATTGAGTTTGACGGGGTAACGTTTGGGTATAACGACAGCGTCTCGGCGCTGCAGGGCGTCTCGTTTGTGGTGCAGCCGGGGCAAACGGTGGCGATTGTGGGGCAGACGGGCGCGGGCAAGAGCAGCCTGGCGAAGTTGATTAACCGAACGTATGATGCCGATAACGGCCGTATCCTCATAGACGGCCGTGACGTGCGTGATTGGAACCTGGCTGCTCTGCGCCGCCAGATTTCCATCATCGAACAGGACATCTTCCTCTTCTCGCGCACGGTGGCCGAAAACATCGCCTTTGGCTGCCCGGACGCCACGCAGGAGATGATCGAAGCGGCCGCCAGAGCCGCCCAGGCCCACGACTTCATCTTGAATTTCAAAGATGGTTACGAGACCAAAATTGGCGAACGGGGCGTCACGTTATCCGGTGGGCAGCGGCAGCGGCTGGCGCTGGCGCGGGCTTTCCTTACCCGGCCGAGCATTCTGATTTTGGATGATTCCACCAGCGCTGTGGACAGCGCCACCGAGGACCAGATTCAGCAGGCCATCGTGCAGGCGGCGCAGCACCAGACGACGATCCTGATCACCCATCGGCTGTCGCAAATTCGCTGGGCGGACCTGGTGCTGGTTTTACGCAAAGGCCGTCTGGAAGCCGCCGGCAACCACGAGACGTTGATGCAAACGTCGCCTGCTTACCGGCGTATTTTTGAGCAGTATGAGGAAAGCGCGAAACCAGGAGACGAACGAACTAACAGTTAACAGTTAACA
>CALFEW010000185.1 GCA_937958365.1 uncultured Chloroflexota bacterium
TGTGTGTTTTCCAGAGGTAACGCCGACTGAAAACTGGTCACTGAATACTGATTACTGCTTACGATTACTCGTTCATCTCAATTCCGGCCGAAAAAGTCGCGGACGTTGCGCAGCAAGCGCTGCTGGCCGGCGCTGTCGAAATTGTGGGGCTGGCCGGGGTAATGCAGGCATTCCACCTCTTTGCCCAATGCCCGCAGCGCTTCGCACAACTGGTCCGACCAGATGGCCGGGACCATGCCATCGTCTAGCCCGTGGTGCAGGCTGATGGGCGTCTGGATGCGTTCCAGGTAATTGGCGGGGGAGATGCGCTGTACCAGTTCGTCGTCGGTGGTTAGTTCGATACGGCCGTCTACCCCATCAGACCACCATTGAATCCGCTCAAAGTTGCGCCGTTCATCGCCGCTCATCGAGCCGTACAGGGCGGCGGCGCGTACATCCTGGCTGACAGTCAGCACCCGCAAGGCGATGCCGCCGCCCATGCTGTGCCCGAACAGGTAGATTGCGCTTGCGTCGGCCTGGGCCAGCGGACCGGGCTGCCCTGCCTGCTGCTTGATGGCCGCGATGAGGTTAAGCGTGTCCACCGCATAGCCCACGCGGAACAAGTTCGGGCCGGAATCCGATGGCGGGTAGTTGCGGTAATTGGGGTGGAGGACCAGATAACCTGCCTTCGCCAGGGCGTCGGCGTAGGGGGTGGTGTAATCTTGAATCTGGTACTTGGCTGGTTCCACATAGCCGTGCAGCACAATCACCACCGGCAGCGGGCCGTCTGTCGGTGGCGTGTTCATGAAGCCGTAAATGGTCAGGCCATCGCTGACGTAGCTGATGAGGCTGCGGGTGAAGCCAGGCAGTTCGGCCAGGGTCTCGACGATTTGCAAGGGGCTGCCGTGATACGGCCGTTCCGCCAGTTCAGCTATCGTCAGGCCAAAGAGAGGGTCGTCCGGGGTTGGGCTGGGTGATGGATTGGGCAGCGGGGCGCTGGCGGGGGTGGCCGACGGCCGTAGCGCCGCAACGGGTGTGTTCTCCGGCGGCGGAATGGGCGTGTAGGTGCCGGGTAAAGAGGCGATTGAGGGTGTGTCGGGTGGGGTGGGGACAACGGCCGTCACCATCAACGTAGGCAGCGCCAGCGCTGGCGCGCCGGGACCGCAGCCAACCAGCAGGCCGCAAAGCAGACCGATCAACAAAGCGCCCAACGTGATGTTTAGTTGTTTGCGCGAGTGTGGCGTGGCGCTCATCGGCTCCTTGCGGTTATGGATTGCTCAGGCCCGGACTCCAAAACGGCATATCGCCGCGCCCCAAATCGGTGACGGGTCCGCCATCAATGGGGATTACTTTGACGTGGCTGCGCCCGTCTTCCAGGACGGACAAAACGACCGCGTCGCTGTTGGGCGACCAGATGCGGTGGCTGAGCGCGTACTGGTCGAAAAAGGGCAAAAACTGGCTGATGAACAACACAGAAGGCGTGAAGGAGAGCAGTTGCGTTTCTTCGCCGGTTTCTACGTTGATGACGGCCAGGTTAAACTGGTGGGCCGGGGCCTGTGCATTGGGTTTGGCGAGGGCCGGACGACGGCCGTTGCCCGCGTCGGCGGCATTCGTGCCAAAATCTTCGTTTGTGTC
>CALFEW010000186.1 GCA_937958365.1 uncultured Chloroflexota bacterium
GTTCCATGTTGCCTCTTGCAGATAACCTGCACAAAACCACAAAAGTCTCCGAGACTTCGGTAATTTTCTGCCCTTATTGATTGATCGTAAACGATGCCGACAATTGTTGTACCCCATTCAAAAAAAGAAGCAACTCATAGTTACCCGGCGGCAGGCCGGTTTCAAAATCGTAAATGGAGACGTCGTTGACCACGCCCTGTGGGCCATAGTGGAGATAATCCCAGGTGTCTTCACGCTCCAGCCAGGTTTCGCCGTCTTTGCGCCACTCCCGCCGCACCACGTCCGTGACGCCCATGTTCTGATAATCCCACACGGCAAAAATTTGCTGCGTCCAGGCCGGGAAACTGCTTTGCGGCGGCCCGATGGGCGTCGCCGCAAAACGCAAATTGGCGATGGCCGGACTGCCAGACAACGGCCGTGGTAAAATGGTGAACCGCCCGCCCACCTGCCAGACGCCATTCACAAACAGGTCTAGTTCGTACACACCGGGGTCCAATCCACCCAACCCCCTGTCGTAAATGGAGACGTTGGCAATAACGCCAACCGACCCGACCGTCCAGGCTTCTTCACGGTTTAGCCAGGCTGCGCCATCTTTGCGCCAGACACGCTCCACCACGTCGCCATTCACCATGCCGCTGAAATCCCACAGAGCAAAAACTTCAGCCGTGCCTACCGGGAATTCGGTTTGTGGCGGGTTGGCCGGATTGGCGGTGAAGCGCAGGTTGGTGAAGCGAGAGGGAGACGCTGTTTGCGCCGGAAGTGGGGTGAAAGTTGCCGTAGGGAGAGGGCTGACGATGGGCACGGCCGTTGCCGTGAGCGTTGGGACAAAGAGAACTGTGGGCACGGCCGTAGCGCCAACCAATGGCGTGGCGACGGTGATTGTGGGAGGAACGGCCGTTGTGAGATTACAGCCCAACAGGAAGGCCAGCGTTACGGCCGTTACCCATTGCCCCAGTACCCTACGAATTAGCTCTTTGCTCACTGTGCAAGAATTTAGTCCCCAGATTACCCAGATTTCACCGATTACGAATCTGTGAAATCTGGGCAATCTGTGGAAAAACCTTTCTGGGTTAGGGCGTTGGGGTAGGAATCAGGATGGGTAGGATGGGCAGAATTTCCAAATCCGGCTGCAACGTCACCATAATCAGCGGCGGAAAGACGAGGATGTTTCCCTCATTCAAGCAAGTCGTTGGCTCCGGCGCGCCATTACGCTGCCCACACCAGGCGTTGCTGTCGTCCCAATTGCCGTTAAACTGGTCGCCATTACCAAGCATGAAATATTCCAGCGTGCCGGAACTGCCGCCGCGGAACCAGTTGCCGCTGAGATAAACGCCATGAATCGTGCCGCTCACAACCCCTTCCCCATTAGCATACGTACCCTCAAATTCCGCGCCATCTTGCGTGATGATGATCTCATCATACGTGGAATCCCAATCGCCGTACCAGCGGGCCAAACCACAAGGCACGGGGAAATCCATCACATCCGCGTCGCGCACGCCGCACCAATCGGCCGTTTTGTCCCAATTGCCCTGCCACATGCTGCCCACCGGGTCAATCCAGAAGTCGAACGTGCCGTTGCTGCCATTGAGCGACCACGTGCCCGTCAGCCGGTTCTCTTCGACGATGCCGACCAACGTACCGCTGCCATCCAGCGCCTGAAAAGAGCCGGTGACGGTTTCGCTGTCTTCGGCCTGGGTTAAGGTAACGCTGTTGCACTCCAGGAAGGCACAGGTACTGGCCCATTCGCCATCCCAGATGCCTACGGCCGTTGGCGGTGTGGCGCTCGGCGTGGGAGTAAAGGTTGGCGTCACCGGGGCGGGTTCCGGGGTGCGCGTCGGCGTGGCGGTTGGCGGCAGCAGCGGGTTACTGCCCGCAGCCACCTCGACGCCATCGGGGACGCCATCACCATCGGTGTCCGGGTTGGTGGGTGACGTGTTATGGACGTTCACCTCATCGCCATCGGACAGCGTGTCGCCGTCGGTGTCTTTGTTTTTGGGCTGCGTGCCAAACTGGTTGACTTCGGCCCCGTCGTTCAGGCCGTCACCATCGGTGTCCGGGTTATTGGGCAGTGTGCCCAGACTTTGTTCTTGTTGATTGCTCAGGCCGTCGCCATCATCGTCACCCAGGGCAACGGCCGTAGCCGCCAGGGAGGTCGCCGTAGCCGCGGCCGCATCTTCAGCCGTGCGTGTGCCCAATTCCGCCGCCGACAACTGCGCCTCAAAGGTTTGCGTAGCTGCGATTTGGGCGTTGGTGATGGCTGCGGCCGTTGCTTCGGCCGCTTTGTTTTGCTGATTCACGTAGGCATACGCCCCGGCAGCCACCAGGCACAATATCACCAGCAGGGCCATCAACAAACCCGGAACCCAGGGCGGAATGATGGGCGTCACGTCCAACTGACCGGAAACGCTTTGCTGATCGCTGGTAGCCGTACTCACCTGCACTTCAAAAGGCAGCGTTTGCTTCGCCCCCAGAAACGGCCGATTCTTGGCCGCAATCTGCCAATCCACCGTCGCCGCCTGTCCGGCGGCAACGGGCAGGCGTTGGTGCGGCGTCTCGAACTTAATGGCTTCACCCGGATCGCGCCCGACCACGGTGAACGTCGTATCAAAATTGCCATCGTTGCGAATGATCAGGCGGCAGGCGCCAGGGCTGGTCAGCCGTTTGGGGCGCATGTCCAGGCTAAAGCGGCTGAACGGCTTCACGGTGACGCTGCCGGCCACAGCCGCCGATTCTTTTTTGTCTGACCGCGAGGTGACGACCAGCCGGTAGCGATGTTGGCCGGAACGCGAGCTGCTGTCTTGCGGCGGATGCACGGAAATGGGCATAGAGCCGCGCGCGCCGGGCATCAGTTGCAGTGAGTCGGAAGGCAGCGTCACCCAATTGGCCGGCAGCCCGTCCACATTCAAGCTGAAATGGTCCACCGTCATGCCCTGGTTGAACAGCTCAACCTGCAAGTCGGCGCGCTGACCGGGCGTCACGTCCACGTGGGTAGGCTGCACGACGACGCTGAGTTGGCCGCTGCTGCTCTGGATTTGTGACGCGCCGGGTGGGGTAGAGATGGGTCGGGTGGCTTGATAGGTTTGTCCACCCAACGGCATGCCTAACG
>CALFEW010000187.1 GCA_937958365.1 uncultured Chloroflexota bacterium
TGGGCATTGGGAACGGCCGCTCATCGGCCGAGACACCGAATTGGATTTGCTTCTAGGCGGCATGGACGCCGCCTTACGCAGCGTGGGTGGCGTGGCGGCCATTTTCGGCGCAGTGGGTGTGGGCAAAACCCGTCTGCTGGCCGAAGGCATCAAACATTGGCTGGCCGCGGGTGGCGTGGGCGTCGTCGGCGTTTGCCAGCAGCACATCACCGATACGCCGTATGGACCCTGGGTAAATATCTGGCGCGATTTCTTCAATTTGCGCCCCAGCCTGGACCCGGCAGGCCAGGCCGAAGAAGTGGCGCGCCGCACGCGCGCCCTGGTCCCCGACTGCGGCGACGACGTGAACCTGTGGGGCGAAGTGCTGGGCCTGCCGCTGGCCGCCCCGCCGGGCATGGAAGCCCTCTCCGCCGAAGTACGGCAGGCGCGTTTTTTCGCTCTGACGCGCCGCTGCTTCCAGGCCGCCGCGCGGGAAAAACCGCTGCTGCTGGTCCTGGAAGATGCCCATTGGGCCGACCAGACAAGCCTGGCGCTGCTGGACGACCTGACGCAATCGCTGGAAGGCCACGCCATTTTTGTGGCCGTTACGTTTCGGATGTTGGAGGAACTGCGTCTGGCGACGTTGGAACGGCCGTCGTGCATCCCCATCATCCTGGGCGATTTATCCACCACGATGGCGCGTCGCTTGCTGCGGGAGCTGGTAGGCGTGCCCACACTGCCGGATGCTGTGGAGCAGCATTTGGGCCTGCGCGACCGTGACGGCCGTGACAGCCCGGTCAGCCCGCTGTTCCTGGAAGAGTCCGTGAACATGATGATGAGCGCCGGGGTGCTGAAGGTAAACGGCCGTGTGCAGGTGGACGAAGACAAACTGGCTCATCTGCAAATCCCGGACACCATTCATGGGCTGCTGCTGGCGCGATTAGACCGCCTGTCGCCTTCCAGCCGCGATTTGTTGCAGGTGGCTTCGGTGATTGGGCGCGAGTTCGCCCTGGAGCCGCTGGAAACCATCGCCGGCGGCGTACCGCGCCCAGAAATGGCCGACTTGCTCGTCCAGTTATCCGCCGAGGACATGACCCAACTGGTGACGGCCGACCCGGAGTGGATTTACCTGTTCCAGCACGCCCTGACGCACGAGGTGGCTTACGAAAGCCTTTCTTATGCCCGGCGGCAAACGCTGCACCAGGCGATGGCCGATTGGTTGGCGGGGCGGTTTGCGGATAATTTACGGCCGTATTACACCCTGCTGGCTTACCACTACAATCGGGCCGGCATCCATGAAGAAGGGCTTCTCTACGCCCAGGCTGCCGCCAACGATGCCCGCGACATCTTCGCCAATCAGGAAGCGGTGGAGCTTTATAACCTGGCCGAGGCCCATTTGTTGGCGTTGGGAAGAGAGGAAAGGTGGGAAACGGCCGTGGCCCTCTACATCTCCCGTGCCGAATGTCTGCGCTTCCTCGGTGACTTTAACACCGCCATGAGCGACGTGACGCAAGCCATCGCTTTGGCCACCTCTCATCGAGATTTTACACATCTTGCTCAAGCTTATAACTTGATGACAGATCTGAAGTATCGGCATGGCAACTATGATGAGATGCAAATTTATGCAGCAAAAGTGATTACTGAACTTGCGGATTACATTCCGATAGATGAATTAGCCTATGCCTATCGGTGGTCCGGTGTCGTTGCTACGGCATTAGGGAACTACGAATTGGCTCTAGCTGATTTGCAACGCGCCGAAACTTTATGCCGTCAGGTAGCAAACAGAGATCGTCTAGCACGTGTGCTTGAGTCTTTGGCTTTTGTGTACTACCTGCAAAAAAAGTTAGATTTAGCTTTGTACTATATGCAACAGAGTGTTGATCTGGCTCGTGATTTTAGCGTCCAGGCAAACACGGCTTCTTCGCTTAGCAACATCGCATTAGTACAATTTCAGTTGGGTCAACCGGAAAACGCCTTATATACCTTGACCGAGGCGATCACTATTGGCCGTGAAGCAAGTCGTAATTTCCTGGCTCACTTTTTGATCAACAAAGCCGAGGTTTTGTGCTATTTAGGGCGTTTTTCGGAGGCCCAAACGCACTTTGATGAAGCAAACGATCTTTTTGGCCGGATGGATGATGAACGTGGGCTGCTTGAATTATTGTTGTTACAGGCTCATGAGTATCATATCCCTCTACATGAATGGGATAGTGCGTCAGAATGCTTGCATCGTGCCCAGGAGTTGATGATTCCTTTGTCCGACTCTAACTCTGAAGCGCGAGTTCGTTTGTTGATAGGTTTAGGGCAAATGGCCCTTGAACACCAAAAGGTAGAAACTGCCCAAGATTGTTTTGTGGAAGCTTTGGAATTAGTGGAAGAGAAGGAGATTGCTTGGTGGCGACCATCGGTTTACTTTTTTAACGGCAAAACGCAACTAATGTTGGGGCTAGGTGATAAAGCAGTGGAAACATTGCAAGCGGGTATAAACGCCGTGAATAGAGAGGGTTGTCCTGATTATTTGCCGTTGCTTTATCTGGCTTTGGCTGAGGCTGAGCCAAACAAGAGAGTTGAGCATTTGCGGAACTGTGAGGTGGCTGCCAAAAAGCGAGCGCGGTATGCGGATAGAGTTACCTGTTTACAGATTGTTGGTTCACAATTGGGCGAATCAACTTCTGATTAGGCAAGTAAGATAGAACCCCCTTCGTATTAGTAGGTAAAGTACCGGAAAACAAAAGGCCTAGACCTAAGTCTAGGGCCTCTTGTCTTTGTTTTTTATCTGCCTAAAAATTGAAAAACGGGCTTGTAGTCAGCAAGAAGTGTATTAACTGAAATATAAATCAGCTTCTTATGCACCCACGACCCAACTGCCCTTTGTTGAGCGGTCGCCCAAACCGCCGGCAAATTCGCCGAAGTTGTCTTCGTTCAGGTTTTCCAGGACTTTGCGGTCCTCGTCGGTCAACTGGTAGCCTTGCAGCGCTTGATCCGGGTTGCTAAATAGCAGCTCGCGGAAATCTTCGTCTTTGATAGCTCGTTCAATGATTTCTTTTACGATGGCTTCAGACATGGTGTTTTCTCCTTAAGAATTTTTAACGCAGAGGCGCAAAGGCGCAGAGAATCAAGTAGAATTACTGGTGTACAGACCAACGTTTTCAGTATGCCGGGGAGACGGCCGTTTGTCAATATAATCTTCCGCAATTTCTCTGTAATTCAACTTACTTTTCACGTCGCCTATTGCCACCCAGGTCACCTGACAGTTTAGTAGTCGGTTTATACACTGGCGCTAACCAATCATGCTAATCGGGATAAAGTTGGCATCGCTGGCGCCTAAATTCAACACACTCACCCGCGCCGCAATCTCACGTGCTACGTCGCGGATGGCGATAGCAGCCGCCGAATCAGGATGCGCCACGACAATCGGCTCGCCGGAATCCCCGCCCACGCGCACGTTGGCTTCCAGGGGAATGGCGCCCAAATAATGCTCGTTATAATCGGCTGCCAGCCTGGCGCCGGCGC
>CALFEW010000188.1 GCA_937958365.1 uncultured Chloroflexota bacterium
ATTCTCTTCACCGTTCACAATTCACAATTCGCAATTCACAATTCACAATTCACAAGGAGCGTTTTTCATGACTCAGCAGACCCGTCAATTTGGTTTTACCACCCGTCAATTACACGCCGGCCAGCAGCCAGACCCCACCACCGGCAGCCGCGCCGTGCCTATTTACCAGACCACCAGCTACCAGTTCAAGGATACGGAACATGCCGCCAACCTCTTTGCCTTGAAAGAATTTGGCAACATTTATACCCGTATCATGAACCCCACCACCGATGTGTTAGAACAACGTCTGGCCGACCTGGAAGGGGGCGTGGGGGCGCTGGCCGCCAGCAGCGGACATGCGGCGCAAACGATGGCGATTCTGACCATTTGCGGCGCAGGTGATCACATTGTCAGCAGCAGCCGTTTGTATGGCGGCACGTATAATCAGTTTAACTATACTTTTCCCCGGCTGGGCATTGACGTGACGTTTGTGGACCCGGCAGATCCGGCGGCGTTTGCGGCGGCGATTCAAGAGAACACCAAGATTATCTATGGCGAGACGTTGGGCAACCCGGACATTGCTGTTTTCCCCTTTGAGGAAGTGGCCGCGATTGCCCAAGAGCACCACATTCCACTGATGATTGATAATACTTTTGCCACGCCGTACCTGTTCCGGCCGTTTGAATGGGGCGCCAACATCATCACCCACTCGACCACCAAGTTTATCGGTGGGCATGGCACGACGATTGGCGGGGCGATTGTAGATGGTGGGAATTTTGATTGGCGCAACGGCCGTTTCCCTAACTTCACCACGCCCGACCCCAGCTATCATGGCCTGGTTTATGCCGATTTGGGCGCGCCGGCCTTTATCCTGAAGGCCCGCGTGCAGATTTTGCGCGACATTGGCGCTTCCCAGGCCCCCTTCAACAGTTGGCAGACGCTTCAGGGGCTAGAGACGCTGAGTTTACGCCTGGACCGGCATGTCAGTAATGCGCAGCGGGTGGCGGAATATCTGGAAGGGCATACGGCCGTTGCCTGGGTTTCGTATCCCGGCCTGCCCAGCCATCCGCACTATGAACGGGCCAAACGACTGCTGCCCAAAGGCAGCGGGGCCATTCTAGGCTTCGGCATCAAAGGCGGCCGTGAAGCTGGCGAAAAATTCATCAACAGCCTGCAACTGTTCAGTCATCTGGCCAACGTCGGCGACGCCAAATCATTGGCGATTCACCCGGCTTCAACCACTCACAGCCAGCTTACCGCAGCGGAACTGCAATCGGCCGGCGTCACCCCCGACTTTATCCGCCTCAGTGTGGGCCTTGAAGATATTGACGATATTCTTTGGGACCTGAACCAGGCATTGAGCGCGGCGTAAATCAGGACGGAAAACCGAAGATGAAAGATTGAAGATCGGCGGAACCTTCAATCTTCAATCTTTCATCTTCAATCATCAAACATCATGACACCTGCAACTTCCGTTGGCATCGTCCACACGCAATACGTCACCTTTGCGGAGGAAGCCCCCTTTCTATTGGAGAGCGGGGCTGTTTTGAGTCCCGTCACGCTGGCCTATGAAACGTACGGCGCCCTGAATACCGACCGCAGCAACGCCATCCTCATTTGCCACGCCCTCAGTGGCAGCGCCCACGCCGCCGGTTACCACACCGCCGACGACCAAAGCCCCGGTTGGTGGGATGACTGCATTGGTCCCGGCAAGGCATTTGACACCGACCGTTATTTTGTCATTTGCAGCAATGTGTTGGGCAGTTGTTACGGTTCCAGCGGTCCTATGGAGCTAAATCCGGCGACCGGCCAGCCGTATGGCCTGCAATTTCCTGTTGTCACCGTAGGCGACATGGTACGGGCGCAAGTGAAGCTGATTGATTACCTGGGTATTGATCAGCTTTTTTGTGTGGCGGGTGGTTCGATGGGCGGGATGCAGGTGTTGGAATGGGCGGCGCATCATCCGCAGCGCTTGAAGGCGGCCATTCCTCTGGCGACGACCGGTCGGCACAGCCCGATGCTGATTGCCCTGAGCGAAGTAGGCCGCCAGGCCATCTATGCCGATCCGCACTGGCAAAATGGGGCTTATTACGACAAGCCCCGCAAGCCGGACGCCGGCCTGGCTGTGGCGCGCATGGTGGGGCATATCACCTATCTCAGCGATGAGAGCATGAATCTGAAGTTTGGCCGACGGCTGCAAAACCGCGAGAAGTTTGGCTATGAATTTCAGACGGAGTTTCAGGTGGAGAGTTACCTGAAGTATAACGGGAACAACTTTACCCGCCGCTTCGACGCCAACAGCTATTTGTACGTGACGAAGGCGATGGATTATTTTGACCTGACGGAGCCGACGGGCACGCTGGCCGGTTCGTTTGTTCATGCGGCGGACGTGAAGTATCTGGTGGTTAGCTTTACCAGCGATTGGTTGTACCCAACTTATCATAGCAAGGAGTTGGTGACGGCGTTAACGGCCGTCAACGCCGACGTCACCTTCTTAGACATTGAGTCCACCTGGGGCCACGACGCTTTCCTGTTGGAAGTGGACACCATGACGGAACTGTTGAGCAGTTTTCTGGACAGATTGTGGGTGGAGGCGAACGGCCGTCAGACGCCAACGATTCAGGATTCACGATTCAGCGAAGCGAGAACCGGCCGATGACCCATCCGCCATCTTCCATCTTTAACCCGCCAGCCTTGCGCCCCGACCTGCGCGTCATCGCTGACCTGATTCCCGCCAATGTGCGCGTGTTGGACCTGGGCTGCGGCAATGGCGAACTGCTCGACTTTCTGGTTCATCACCGGCAGGTGCGCGGGCGCGGCATTGAACTGAGCGAACCGGGCGTTTTGGCCTGCGTGCGGCGCGGCCTTACCGTGCGCCAGGGCAATCTGGAAGAAGGGCTGGCCGATTACCCGGACAATAGTTTTGATTATGTCATTTTAAGCCAGACGCTGCCTTTTCTGGACAACCCGGCGATGATCTTGCGCGAAATGCTGCGCGTGGGGCAAAATGCGGTGGTTAGTTTTCCGAATTGGGGGTATTGGCGCTGTCGTCTGGATTTGCTGCTGAACGGCCGTGTTCCCCACGCACCCGACCTGCCACAATCCTGGTATACCCCGCCCCGCTTGCAGGTGATGACCATTGCCGACTTTGCGCACCTTTGTGGGGAATTGGACGTGCGTATTTTGGATGAAGTGTACATGTCGGCCGGGCAGCGTGGCCCGCGGAACTGGTTTAAGAATTTGTTGGCGACAACGGCCGTGTACGTTCTGGCCGGGAAGCGCTAAACCCCTCTGTAAAAATAGGACACGGAGTTTCACGGATGCTCGGATTTTCGGGTATTCAGGAACTCATGGGGTTCTCACTCTGGACTCGCTACCTGCCACCCGCTACTCGCCCCGTCGTTTTTCCGCGTTCTATTCAAAAATTGGGCATGGTTCATTCTCTTTAAAATCATCTTTGCAAATCTTCTCTTGTAGCCGCGGTAAGGATACCGCGGCTACAAATTGTAAAGG
>CALFEW010000189.1 GCA_937958365.1 uncultured Chloroflexota bacterium
AGTTGTTAGCTAACAACTCCCAACTTTCAACTATCAGCTATCAGCTACTTCTTCCGCTACGACGCGCAGGTACACTTCTTCCAGGCTTTGGGTCACTTCTTGCAGGGCGACGATGCCCAGACCGAGTTCACCCAGGCGGCGTACCAGGAGCGGATTGGCCTGCTCCGGGTTGGGCGTGCGGTAGCGAATGGTCTGTTCACCGACGGCTTCTACCATCACCAGATTGTCCAGCTCTTTGACCTGGCCGTTGAGGTGCTGATCCACGCGGACTTCCAGTTGGGGATGGCCGAGAAGCTGCTGCTTCAGTTCGGCCGGACTGCCGGAGGCGACGATGGCCCCTTTTTTGATGATGGCAATGTGGTCGGCCAGGGCTTCGGCTTCGGCCAGGTTGTGGGTACACAAGATGATGGTGCGTTGATCGTCGCGCATTTCTTTGATGGTGTCGCGCACCAATTTGGCGCTGTGTGGGTCCATAGCTGAAGTGGGTTCATCCAGCAGCAGGACGGATGGTTTGTGGAGCATGGCGCGAATCAGGCCGACTTTTTGGCGCATCCCTTTGGAGTATTGGCCGAGGCGGCGCTGATGGGCGTCGGCCATGCCAAAGCGGTCGAAAAGGGCCATGCCCCGTTCGCGAATGGCGCTGTCGGACATGCCGTAGAGACGGCCGTAAAACAATAAATATTCAATCCCGGTCATGCGCAAATACAGACCGGGCTGCTCTGTCAGCACGCCAATGGATTGGCGCACCTGGGCGGCGGCCGTCACCACATCGTGGCCGTTGACTTCAGCGCGGCCGGTGGTGGGGCGCAGAATGGAGCTTAACATGCGCACGGTGGTGGTTTTGCCGGCGCCATTTGGCCCCAACAGCGCCAGCAGTTCACCAGCGCCGACGTTGAGATCGAGATTGCGAACGGCCGTAAAATTGTCGAAAGTCTTGCCGAGGTTTTCTGCAATAATCATAGCTACTCTCCAGCGTTGCCCTCTTACTGACTAAAACACCGCCCGCAGGCGGGTTGTGACGAAACGTGCCCACCTGACCCAGCTCATTGGCGGCAAATATAGGGTATAGCTTTGCCATTCTGTTGGCAATAGGAAGCGGGAGTGACTTGTATCAGTGT
>CALFEW010000190.1 GCA_937958365.1 uncultured Chloroflexota bacterium
TGTCGTCGAGCATGGGTCGCATGGGTGGTCCTGTGTTCCGTATTCCGTGTTCCGTTTACGGCTTACGGCTTTTCACACGTCTATTCCGTGGCGGCGTGATTCTTCGTCTAAGATTTGTTTGATCTGGCGGGATAGGGCGTCCAGGTCTTCGGGCGCGGATTCGGCTTCGTGGCGGGCGCTGCGTTCGGCGACAGTGGCGGCGATGGGCGAGAGGTTGGGCGCACCGGGTTTGGGCAACGGCCGTAACCGGGGCAATACCTCAGCCATTTGCGGCGGCGCAAAGCGGGGCGCGGCGTACCAGCCATCGTCGGCGTCGTCAGGGTGTGGTGGCGTGGTTTCAGATACGGCCGTTCCGTCACGATTCGCCGTTGCCAGAGACGGCCGTTCCCGGTTGTCGTGTGGCGGCAGCGGCGGTTGGACCGTGTTCGCCTGTCCCTGGGCCAGGGCGTCGAAAGCGCCGATGGTTCGACCGGCAGGCCGGTTGGCGGGCGCAGCGCCGGATGGCTGGCTGGATTTTGGCGCGGTCGGCGCATCAGCCGCCGAGAGCTTATGCGCCTGTAGCCGTTCTAACAAAGCCAGCGGCGCAGACGGGCCGGTAAGCGATTGCTGCCATTGCACGCCCAGACCGGCGGCCGGTTTTTCGATGACCAGGGCGTCGCCGGGCCGGTGGCCTTTGAACCTGCCGGTTGGCGACATGGCGGTTGGTTGGGCAACGGCCGTTGCCTCCGGCGCGAATTGTTCACGGGTGCGTTTAACCATCTGGTCGGCCCACACCGGCGCGTTTTGTGGGTCGCCGGGCAGCATGTGATTGCGGCTAAAGGCTGGCAACTTTTGGCCGTGCGCCGGCAGGCCAGCGGACGTGTTTGCTCTGGCCGGTTGGGCGCGGCGGTTGGCGGACGGTGGGTGGGAAGGCTTGACGGCCGTTTCCCCAGCCCAACGTCGCAATAAATCCGGGCGGGCTTTGGCCGGTTGGTACAGCGGCAGCGTGGCCGCCGCACGGCGCGGCGGTGGGACGAAGGTCTGTTTCTTGGTCGCCAATCGGGCGGCCTGGGTGGCCGGGTGAGCGCCGCGTGGCCGATCCGCTTCGGTCGTGGTGGTGGGCGGCGACTCGTCGCCGGCCGCGGGAGCGACCAGTTCGGCCAGGCAGCCGCCCAGCAGCGGGCCGATTTTCAGGGCGGGCGAGGGTTGTTGCACCATGTCGCCTACCCAGCCACAGGCGAGCGCCAGGGCTGCCTGCCGTTTGGCGGAATGGGACACCTGACGCTGCCAACATGCGGGGGAACGGCCGTTGCCGAACAGCGCCGCCACGTTGGGCGCACCCAGCCGGGGCAACTGGCTCATGCCGTTACCCCATTGCCGTGCGCCATCTCCAGATAGAGCAAAATCTGGCCGATGGTCATGCCGCTGACCTCTTCGGGCGTCCAGCCAAACTCGCGGGCCAGCACAAAACAGGCTTTGGCCAGCGGGGCCTGCACCAGTTCGGCCAGTTCGTCGCGAGGGGTGGCGATGCCGCTGATGTCGTTGATACGTTCCACCAGGAAGCGGGCCAGACCGGCCGGCAGTTGGGAAACTTCCTCAAATTTCAGAGTCGGTTCCACCAACGCCTGCTGAATCATCAAGGAGGCGGTCAGGGTTTCGTCGTCGCGGGCGGCTTTGGCAATACGTTGGAGGGAACGGACGGTTAACGGCCGTAACATCACCTCACTCTCCGCCGCCCCATTGCCGGGCAAAAACTCCACCGGAATTTCCACCGTATGCGTCAAAGACCCACCGGCAAGCAGTTCTTCTGCTGTCAGACTCATGGTTCATTCCTTTGAGATTGGTCCAATCTTCGAGATTGGACCAATCTGGGAACATTCTTACGCATTCGCCGTTTCGCCAAAGCCTTGGGGAACCTGGGCTACGGCGTCGCCGCCGCCAGGAGGCGCTTCGCGGTCTAAGACGCTGATGGTCAGGGCCTGGAAAGTCAGGTTTTCCATCACAAAATCATCTTCGGGCATCCGGTAGGCCCAGTTTTGGAATTTGACGCCTTTCAATTCCAGCGAAGCCGACGTGCCCGGTACGGCCGGATCCGTCAGCGCCACCGTCATGTTGAAGGTCGGCTGCACGTAAGGTTCGGCGATTTGGGTAGGGGCTGCGCCGCGCCCTAGCAGCAGCTCCAGCAGCGCGCCGTTGATGTAGGCGCGATCCACCTTGCCGCTGATCCAGATGTTGCCCGGATGCAGCGATGTGGGGTGGCGACGGCCGATTTCGTGAAACGCTTCCAGGTCTGTCTGGACGCAGATTTCCACGCCGATTACCCGGCCGACGGTCGTTAATTCATACAAATCCACAACCGCTTTTGCATCTTGCCCTTCCGGGGTATCTTCGTTCGCCAGGGTCAGCGTGCCATTCGC
>CALFEW010000191.1 GCA_937958365.1 uncultured Chloroflexota bacterium
CTGCTCATGTGGTGATAAGGTAGCTTAGTGGCAGATCAGATAGGAGAGACCCGTATGAGTCGGCGCAAATTTTTGGCCGGCGGCACGCTGGCGCTGGGGGGGGCGGTGGCCGCCGCGGCGTACCACGTTACCAGCCACGACGAATCGGATCAATTGGTCGTCGAACGGGTGACGCTGCCTATCAAGGGATTGGCGCCGTCTCTGGAAGGCTTTCGGCTGGCTTTGTTGGGCGATTTTCATTTACGGCCGTACACCCAGCCCGACTTCGTGCGCGAAGCTGTCAGCCTGACCAACAGCCTGCAACCCGACCTGACCGTGATGGTTGGCGACTACGTCTGGCGCGACGTGGACGCCATTTTTGAACTGGCCCCCATCCTGGCCGACCTGAACGCCAGACACGGCGTGTTTGCCGCCCTGGGCAACCACGACCTGTGGACCGACGTGTCCGTCGTTAAAACCGGCATGGACGAAGCGCGGCTGCCCTTGCTCATCAACCAGGGCCTGACCATTACGCAGGGAGCCGGGTCGCTGTATCTGGCCGGATTGGATGACGGCTGGGCGGGCAAACCCGACCTGACGGCCGCGCTAACCGGCGCACCGGCCGACGCGCCGGTCGTACTGCTGCTCCACGAGCCAGACCTGGCCGACGAATACGCCCGCTACCCGCAAATCGCGCTGCAACTGTCCGGCCATTCACACGGTGGGCAGGTTCGTTTTCCCCGATTTGGCGGCGCGCTTATCCTGCCCTACCTGGGGCGCAAATACGACATGGGCCTCTACAAAGTGAAAGAGATGTGGCTCTACACCAATCGCGGCATCGGCGTCACCAACGAGCCGGTCCGCTATAACTGCCCGCCGGAAATTACGGAAATTACTCTGGTGGGTGGCTAAAGAAGTGGGTTGGTTGGGTTTGTTAGTTTGCTTCCCAACCAACCACCCAACTTTCCCCTTACTCCAATACAAAAATATTGCGCTCCGCGCCCAAATCTTTCAGGATTTGCGGCCAGACGGTGACGCTGACTTCGCCCAGGTGGGCTTTGTGCAGCAGCAGCATTTGCGTGCGCGACTGCCCAATACCGCCGCCGATGCTCAGCGGGATGTCGTCGTTGAGGATGGCCTGATGGTAGGGCATGTCTAAAAAGTGCAGTTGTTTGGTGATTTCCAACTGCTGGCGCAGGGTGTATTTGTTGACGCGAACGCCCATGGAAGATAGTTCGTGCCGCCGCCGCGTGACCGGATTCCAGACCAGAATGTCGCCGTTGAGACCGTGCATGGGACGGCCGTCTTTGGACACTGTTTCTGTCACCCAATCGTCATAATCGGCGGCGCGCATTTCATGGGGGTAGCCATCGGCCAGCGTCCAGCCGATGCCGTAGATGAAGATGGCCGGGAATTCCTGCAAGATTTGCGTTTCGCGCGCTTTGCGCGGCAAATCGGGGTAACGCTCCAAAATTTCCTCGGCGTGGAAGAAGGCCAGTTCGTCGGGCAGTTCCGGGTAAGGATCATCGCGCAGTTGAGGGAAGAGGTCGAAGGCGTGCTGTTCGGCCCCTTTGAGGACGCGCCAGATGCTTTTGACAACGGCCGTTAAGAAATCCAGGTTGCGGTCAACGGCCGTAATCGCCCGTTCCCAATCCCACTGATCCACATACACGCTGTGGTCGTGGTCCAAAAAATAATCCTTACGCACGGCGCGCATGTCGGTGAGCAGCCCTTCACCGGGTTCCATGCCAAACTGCGCCAGGGCCATGCGCTTCCACTTGGTTGCCGCCTGCACCACTTCGGCGTCAATCGGATGCTGGTTGTAATCGTTGTTGATGTGAAACTGGATGGGCGTGCGCGAGCCGTCGCGGTCCAGGTAATCGTTGACGCCGCTTTGCGCATCCACAATCAGCGGCACTTGCACCCGAATCAGGTTCAATTCCTTGCATAAATTGGCTTCGATGTAATCTTTGACGGCGTAAATGGCGAGTTGGGTCTCTTTGGGGGACAGGGCAGAACAATAATCGGTGGGCAAAACCTCTGCCAGGTCTTCATAATTGCCAATGCCCGGTCCGGCCAGGTCTGCAACTTTGTCGTACATCGCGGTTTTCTCCTATGGGTGAGGGAAGCCAGCAATGGCTGCGAAAGTTTGGCGATGATGTTGATTGGCTCCCACGTGGTTGGGAAAGAGTGAGTAAAGGCGTCTGTGCCGGGAAACACAGACGCCTTTAGTATGGATCGAACAGATAGATTGGCGCTATTGAGAAAAATCAGGCGTGCCTCTGCCGAATGTCATGTCTGGCAGCGACGATGACGCCAGTTCAAGTTTTGGTAGGCGTTGTAGCCAAGATTGGACCAATCTCCAAGATTGGTCCAATCTCACCAGGTTAAAAACATATGAA
>CALFEW010000192.1 GCA_937958365.1 uncultured Chloroflexota bacterium
GTTCTTCTCCAAAAAATAGGCGTCTTCAAACAACGGCGCGGCGTCTCGGAACCGCGTGGCAAAAATCAGGCCGTAAACCAGCCAGGAAAAAGGCCACAACGCCGGCAGGAGGTCGGCCAGGTCCAGAGCCAACAAGGTGATGTTCACCAGGGCCAGCCCGCTCAACAGCCACAACACCGGCCGCAGCGAACCCGAATCCGTATGACTCGCCAGCCAGGCCAGGATGCGCTGACCCGGCCACTTTTCGCCGTCGGCGGCTGTGGTGGCCTGGGTAGCGTACAGGCTGAGTTTGTCGCGGAAGCGGGGCATGGCGGCCAGTTCGGCGACCAGAAGTTGGCGGTCGGCAATGGCGTCTTGCTGAGGATCGGTGTCCAGCAGCCAGGTTTGCAGGCGTTGGCTGCCTTCGTGGGAAACGGCCGTATCCAGCAGTTGCAGCAGCGAATGGTCGCCGACCAAATCCAGGTCCAGGGCAAAGGGATGGTCCAGGCGCGGCGGCGCGGGCGGCACGGCGGGAATATCGTCCCAGGCCAGGGTCATGCGGGCGACGTGGGTTTGTTTCAGCCGCCGCCAGATGGCGTGGCGGTTGATGGCTTCTTCTACCCGGCGATGGGCGCGGACGAAGAAGATGAAGGGGAGGATGGCAACGGCCGTTACCGCCACCCAGGCCCAAATCCCCCAGTTAAACAGACTGACCGCCGATAAACCCATTGCCGCCAGGAACGTACCCAGCCGCCAACGGCCGTACCGGTCACTGGTATGCTGCAAGGCTGTCAGGCGGTTCTCCAATCGGACAATCTGGCGTTGTAGAGCGTGGAGGCGTGCTTCTTTTCGTGTCATAGTTTATGTGGCGCATAAATTCCAAACGTCGGCCAGACTTTGGTCATCTGGCAGGTTTGGCGATAACTTGCCGGAGACTATATTATTGGAAGCTGAAAAAATAACCAGCGGCTAGAGCAATATCCCATCACTTTATTAGAATCACCGACCATCGCAATGGCGAGAAGAGAGTGAAAACTGAAGACTGGAAACTGAGTCCAGGTCTCCACTCTCCAACTCCAATATCCCTGCTCAGCCCTACAGGAAACACAGATGCCTGAATCTGGATTGGAAAATGAGCTAAGCCACGAAACAAAAGGTTCCGTGAGGGAAGTGACCGGTCTGGCGCTTAAGTTGGGCTTTACGGCGTTTGGCGGACCGGCGGCGCATATCGCCATGCTGCACGACGAAGTGGTCACGCGGCGCAAATGGATCGGCGAACAACGTTTTCTGGACCTGCTGGGGGCAACCAACCTGATCCCCGGTCCCAATTCGACGGAAATGGTGATTCACATCGGCCACATTCGCGCCGGCTACGCGGGATTGGTGGCGGCCGGTGTGGGGTTTATTGCCCCGGCGTTTATGATTGTCCTGGCGCTGGCCTGGTTGTACGTTCATTATGGCACAACACCAACGGCCGAATGGCTGCTGTATGGCATCAAGCCGGTGATTATTGCCATCGTATTTCAGGCGCTGTGGAGCCTGGGGCGTAAGGCGATTAAAGGCGCTTTCCTGGCGGCGGCGGGAATCGCGGTGTTTGTGCTGTATCTGCTGGGATTGAACGAACTGCTGCTCCTTTTTGGCGTCGGGCTGCTGGTGATGGTGGTACGGATGGGTGTGGCTTACGGCCGTCGCCGCCAACAACCTGGCGATGGCCCCATGAGCGCCCTGCTGCTCTGGTTCAGCGCCGCTTCAATGACCTCACTGGCGCAAACCGTGCCGGTCAGTCTGGATCGGCTGTTCCTGGTCTTTCTGAAAGTTGGCGCGGTGCTTTATGGCAGTGGGTACGTGCTGCTGGCCTTCTTGCGGAATGATCTGGTCGTTAACCTGGGCTGGTTGACAGATCAGCAGCTTTTGGATGCCATTGCCATCGGCCAGTTTACGCCAGGCCCGGTTTTTACCACGGCGACGTTTGTGGGGTATGTCGTCGCCGGTTTTCCCGGAGCCGTGCTGGCGACGGCCGGTATTTTTTTGCCTTCGTTCCTGTTTGTGGCGCTTTTGAACCCCCTCGTCCCCCGGATGCGCAGCTCCGTATGGCTGGCCGCGTTGTTAGATGGCGTCAACGTCGCGGCGTTGGGGTTGATGGCCGCCGTTACCTGGCAGTTGGCGCAAACGGCCGTCACCGACTGGCTGACGGCGCTGTTGGCGGTGGGAACGGCCGTCCTGCTCTTCCGTTACAAAATAAACTCCGCCTGGCTGGTGTTGGGCGGCGGGTTGGTGGCGCTGGCTTATAAGCTGCTGACCGGTTGAACGGCCGTAGCGGCAAGAGTCAGCAAATGACGATTTTGCGGCGATTGGCGATGGATAATCTCTGATCTCCGATCTCCCTGCTATAATGGGCGGGATGAACGGCCGTCTAAACATCCTATTAAAGACAAACCATCATCCGCCAAAACACGCTAAGCTAACAAACATTCCATTCAGCTACGAGGATAACGTTGCCCAAGAAATTTAAGGAAATTGACCGGCGCTTGCTCACGGTTCTGCTCATTGTGTTTGTGCAGATGTTGGGCGGGGCCATGATCATGCCAATTTTGCCGTTGTATGCGCAGCGGGAGTTTGGCATGTCGCCACAGATCATTACACTTTTAAGCACGTCGTTTTTTGTGGCGCAGTTTATTGCCGGACCCTATTTAGGGCGGTTGTCGGATAAACACGGCCGTATACCCGTTTTGATCATTAGCCAGGTGGGAACGGCCGTAAGCTTTGTCATGCTCGCCCTGGCCCCCAACGTCACCTTCCTGTTCATCGCCCGCATTCTGGATGGTATCACCGGCGGCAACATCATCGTCGCCCAGGCATACATCACCGACATAACCCCGCGTGAAAAACGAACCCAATCCCTGGGTTTTGTCTTTGCCGTGTTTGGCCTCGGCTTCATTTTTGGTCCGGCCATAGGCGGCATTTTGTCGGCCGCTTTTGGCCCGCGCGTCCCTTACATGTTTGCCGCCGTTGCCGCCACCATTGTCGTCTTACTCACCTGGTTCACCCTGGACGAAACACTCTCCGCCGAACAGCGGGAGGCCAATCGCCGTTTCACCAAACAAAACATCGGGTTAACCACCATTGTTCACAACAATTCCCTGCTGCTGATCTTGATCGTCGCCTTTGTCGGTCAATTTGGCATGGGCTTGCTGCAATCCACATTTGCCCTTTTTGGCGAGGCCGTGCTGTTTGCCGGCTACAGCGAAAAAGTAGTCAATCTGGGCATCGGCATTATGCTGACGTTGATCGGCGTGGGGCAGGTTCTCACCCAGACGCTGCTGCTGCCACGCGCCATCAAACGGTACGACGAAGCCTGGCTGGTGGTCTTTGGTCTCAGTTTGCGGACCGTTGGTTTGTTTATTCTTGCGGCTCTGGCCGCGCCGTTGACGGGTGGCGTGGCGGCGCTGTTTTTTGCCACAGGCGTTGGCCTGATGATGCCGCCCTTGCAAGCGCTGGCTACCACCACTGTGGCCGACGAAATGCGCGGCGGCGTATTGGGCGTGTATCAATCCACCCTCAGTCTTTCCACTATTGCCAGCACGGCCGTTGCCGGCACAATTTTTGCCATAAACCCTCACAACCCCTACTGGCTGGGCGCAGCTTTGTCTCTGGTGGTGCTGGTCCCGGCGTTCGTTCTGGTGCGCCGTACCGGAGCCGGTCGTCGCAAGCCGGCTTCCCTCACAGCCCTGACAGATTGATTGACGAATTGGAGCGTAAAACCAGCAAGAATATGGTCACGGATTGCGCAGATTGCTCAATTAAAGATGAAAATCTGCGTAATCTGCGTAATCTGCATAATCTGTGAAATCTTTGATAACCCTTTTTGGTTCTGGCTTGTCCAGGTTAGGAGGATAGCGATATGAAAATTGGTATTGTTGGCAGCGGTATGGTGGGCGCAACGGCCGCTTATGCGCTGGTAATGCGCGGCGTAGGGCGGGAAATCATTCTGGTAGACAAGTTTGAAAAGCGGGCCATTGCTGAAGCGGCGGACATTCTACACGCCGTCCCTTTTGCCCATCCGCTGACAGTCCGCGCCGGTAACTACGCCGATCTGGCAGGCTGCCGGGTCGTGATTATGTCGGCAGGCGTCGGACAAAAGCCGGGCGAAACCCGGCTGGAATTGTTGGCGCGCAATGCGGCCGTTTTTCGGGAAGTCATCCCTGAGATTTTTACATACGCGCCAGAGACTATTTTGATTGTCGCTACCAACCCGGTAGATGTCATGACTCACCTATCGGCGCAGTGCGCTGCGGAGTTTGGCATTCCGTCGCATCGTATCATCGGTTCGGGGACAACGCTGGACACGGCGCGTTTTCGGGCGCTGTTGGGGCAACATTTGCGCATTGATTCCACCCACGTCCATGCTTACGTCATCGGCGAACATGGCGACACCGAAGTGTTGGTCTGGTCGCTGGTCAACATCGGCAACATACCGCTGGATGATTTTTGCCGGACGCATGGCTGCGGATTAGATGAGGTAAAGCGGCGCGAAATTGAAGATAGCGTACGCCGGGCGGCTTATCAAATTATTGAAGGCAAAGGGGCCACCTATTATGGCGTGGGCAGCGCCCTGGCCCGGATTGTCAGCAACATTTTGGGGAATCGGCGGGCGATCATGACGGTTTGTACACCCATGCCAGAAATCGCCGGCGTGCAAGATGTGACCGTGGCGCTGCCGCACATTGTCGGTGGCGAGGGCATAGAAGACACGTTTTTCTTGCCTCTAAGCGCCGCCGAGGAAGCGGCCCTGCATCACAGTGCAACGACGATACGGCAGGCCATTGATGAGTTGGAAGCGTAGGAACGGCCGTAAACCCATACATTTCATAACCAATTTGTGAACAAAGGTTAATTTGTCACCAATTTCACGTGACAAAAAGCACTAGTGAAAAATAGGTATCAGCGTTAAGCTATGAACACATTGAAGTTAGCATCATAACCACCAGGTGCAGTCCGTCGTGTTCTTGAACACCCATTTTTACTAACGCAGTTCCACGGTAGCCAACACGACGTACTACGCACCTTCTCTCAGATACCCCCCAAAAACTCCCAAAAAATAAAACGCTTATGGCATACTTTTCCGAAGACGCTTTTACGCTGCCTGGAAACAGGCAGATAGTCGGTGGGCCGGTTGGTTAACGAGACGGGTAGCCGGTTACGTCGCGGATGGTTTCGTAAAGCGGTTTGAGTATCTGGTACATTTTTTTGTAGACGCCGTGGTAAAGGTCGTCGTACAGGCGATGGTTGGCCGGGTTGGGTTCAAAGGTCTGGCCAAGCCGGGTCATGGCGGCAACGGCCGTATCAAATCCCCCATGCAATCCCAGGCCCACGGCCACGTCAATGGCCGCTCCTAACCCGGAAGCTTCATACACGTGCGGTCGGGCAGCCGGCAAGCCAAACACGTCGGCCGTGATCTGCATGGCTGCGTCACTTTGTGAGCCGCCCCCGGCCACGCGCAGGTCGGTGATGGCGATTTTGCTGCGCTTTTCGGTGCGCTCCTTGCCTTCGCGCAGCGAATAGGAAATGCCCTCCAAAATCGCCCGGTAAAGATGGCCGCGTGTATGCACGTCGCCCCAGCCGATAACCGCCCCCTTCGCTTCCGGCCCGGGCACGCGCAAACCCGGCGACCAGAAGGGTTGCAGCGTCAGGCCCATGGAGCCAGGCGGCACATCGGCGACCAGGTGATCAAATAATTCCTCAGTGGTTATGCCTCGCTCGGGGGCCAACTGCTCTTCGCGCAAACCAAATTCCTGGCGAAACCACGTGACCATCCAAAAACCGCGAAAGACCTGCACTTCCAGGTTGTAAGCGCCGGGCACGGCCGATGGATACGGCGGCAGCAATGGGATGACCTCGACGTATTTTTTGTGGGTGGTATTGATGGTGGCTGTCGTGCCAAAGCTAAGTGCGCCAACGTGGGGTTGCAGCGCCCCGGAACCGATGACTTCGCACGCTTTGTCGGCGGCGGTGGCAATGAGGGCTAACCCGGCAGGGATGCCGGTGGCGGCGCTGGCTTCCGGGGTAATCTCGCCAAGTTGGTGGGTGGGCGGGACCAGTTCAGGCAGGTAGCTGCGCGGCACGTTCACCACCTGCCATTTCCAATCCCACGATTTGGACCAATTCTGCGCTTTGTAGTCAAAAGGCATGTAACCAACCTGGCAGCCGATGGAATCGGCGTAGCGGCCGGTGAGTTTGTAAGTAAGGTAGCCGGAAAGATAGAGGTATTTGTGGGTTTTGGCCCAGATGTCCGGCTGATGTTTGCTGATCCAGTTGGCTTCCACTTCAGATTGCAAGTAATTGGCCGTTTCCATCATTCTGGCCACAGTGAAGGCCAGCCCCCACGGCCCACCCAACGGTTTTAGCCCTTCCGTGCGACGCTGGTCTAACCAGAGAATGGCGGGGCGAAGCGGACGGCCGTCTTCACCCACATTCACCACCGTCGCCCGCTGCGTCGTCAGACCTACGCCGGCAATGCGCTCTTTGGCAATATCACTCGTCTGCCAAAGCTGCTGGCAGGCATCACAAATGGCCTGCCAGAAAACGTCTGGGTCTTGTTCGGCCCAGCCAGGCTGAGAAGAAACGTATGGTTCGAAATACACCTGGGATTTGTGCAGCAAATTGCCTTGCAAATCAAACAGCAAGGCGCGCACGCTTTGGGTCCCGTTGTCAATGGTTAAAATGATGTCACGGTTCATGGTTTTGCCGCATAATCGTATCCGTAAGCGGTATTCCGTGTTCCGTATTCGTTATTCCGCAGGTGGCTCTGACCAATGGCTGCCTGCGGAAAATGGTATGCGGATTTCGGGTTACGGATTGTCGTGGTCTGGAGAGGTGAATCTCTCTGCGCGAGATTCTACCTGATTGTCTGGCGCGGGGCACAATTGCCGCCCAAAAACCACTGGTCTGGCCCTGGACGTGTTGATACCATTATATGAACACCGTGGGCGGCGCGTTACATTCGGACACGTTTTGGTGATAGAGGCTGAGGTGGGAAACGGCCGTTTCCCTTCCCACCACCCATCTGCCCGGCGATTGT
>CALFEW010000193.1 GCA_937958365.1 uncultured Chloroflexota bacterium
AATCGGAAGAGGCCGGCGCAACGCCCGCCAAAATAGAGTCGCCCTTCCCCCTTCCGCTATCCACCCAGACGCCAGCCGCCCTCATCGCTGTCGCCCAGGCTTACCAGACGTTCCTGGCCCAGGCCGACGCCCCACCGATGGCCGACTTGCTCTACACGGCCGCCGTGCGCCACAACCACCTGGAACAGCGACTGGCGTTGGTTGCCGACGATAAGACCGCTCTACAGGCGCAGCTAACCGCTTTTCTGACCAACGAGGCCCAACCAGGCATCGTCACCGGCCAGGCCATGCCGGGCGCGGCGCACAAAGTGGCCTTTATTTTCCCCGGTCAGGGTGCGCAGTGGGTGGGCATGGGGCGTGAATTGCTGCGGCGCGAACCGATTTTCCGCGACGCGCTGGCGCAGTGCGAAGCGGCCATGCAGCCCTTTGTAGACTGGTCGCTGCAAGCCCAGCTTTTGGCGCAGCCGGACGAAGCCCATTATCGGCTGGACCAGATTGACGTGATTCAACCTGTTTTGCTGGCGATAGAAATTGCCCTGGCCGAGTTGTGGCGCGCCTGGGGCGTGTCGCCCGACGCGGTCATCGGGCACAGCATGGGTGAAGTGGCGGCGGCGTACATCGCCGGAGCCATTCCCCTGGCAGACGCCATGCGCGTCATTTGTCGGCGCAGCCAGCTCATGCGCCGCACCAGCGGGCAGGGGGCGATGGCGGTGGTGGAGTTAACGGCCGTTCAAGCCCAACAAGCAATTCAGGGCCGCGAAACCCAGCTCTCGGTTGCCGTCAGCAACAGCCCGCGTTCCACAGTCATCGCCGGCGACCCCGCCGCTCTGGATACCCTGCTGGCGGAACTGGCCGCCGATGGCGTTTTTTGTCGCAAAATCAAAGTGGACGTGGCTTCCCATAGTCCACAGATGGAACCGCTCCAGCCGGAACTGGGCGCATTTTTGGCAGGAATGCAGCCACAGGCGGGCCATACCCCCTTTTACTCCACGTCACAGGCGCGGGTGACAGACGGCGCCGATCTGGACGCGGCGTATTGGGTCGCCAATTTGCGTCAGCCGGTGCAGTTTTCCCACATGGTGCAGCAGTTGTTGGCCGACGGGTTCACCATGTTCATCGAGATGAGTCCGCATCCGATTTTGCTGCCGGCCGTGCAGCAAACGTGCCAGCACGCCGGTCAGGAGGCGCTGACAGTTGCCTCTTTGCGCCGGAACGAGCCGGAACGCGCGACGATTTTGGCCTCTTTGGGCCAGCTTTTCACGGCCGGTTATCCGGTGGCCTGGACAGCACACTATCCGGTGGGGCAGGTCGTTGGTTTGCCGCTGTATCCGTGGCAGCGTGAACTGTTCTGGTACGAACCGCCGGACCCCATTGCCGGCCGTGTGTCGCTGGCGCATCCATTTCTGGACGATTATTTGCTCTCGGCGACGGGCGCGCACATTTGGGAGGGTTCGCTGAGTCTGGAGCGCTTCCCCTATCTGGCCGACCATCGCGTGGGTGAAACGGCCGTTTTCCCTGCCGCCGGGTTTGTCGAGATGCTTCTGGCGGCCGCTCATCTGGCTTTCCCTGATTCCTCGCCCGCCTTGATGGACCTTTCCTTTTTAGAAGCGCTGCCTCTGCTGCCCGCCGAATCGCGGGCGGTGCAGATAATCATCACGCTGGACGTGCCGGGCACGGCCGTTTGCCAGTTTTTCAGCCGCCTGCCGGGCGCTGCTGAGTGGACTTTGCACGTCAACGGGCAGGTGCGTCTGTCGGCGGCTTTGCCAGATGCGCCCTCACTGCCGCTGCCTGGAACTGAGAGCGTGAGCGGCCAGACGCACTATCGCGCCCTGGCCGCCTGTGGTCTGCCGTATGGGCCGGGCTTCCAGGGCGTACAGCAGCTTTGGCGCATCGCGGGCGCTGTCCTGGGCGACCTGACGCTGCCGGAAGCGGCCACCGTCCAATCAACGGCCCATTTGCTCCCGCCTGCCTTGCTGGATGCGGCGTTTCAACTGCTGTTGGCGGCGCGGCCGCCGGGCCGCGAGACTTATGTGCCGGTGTCTGTGGCGCAGGTGTGGCTGCACGGCCGTTTCCTCCCCGATGCCGCCTATCGTGCTTTCGTCATGCCGCGGCCGCAGGCCGATGGCTTGCAGGGAGACGTGTTCATTTTTGCGGATGATCGCCTGGTATGCGCCGCCGTCGGTCTGCACATGCGGCCCCTGCCGGGGCAGGCCCCTTCGGTGACTGACTGGATGTATACCGTGCAGTGGCAGCCCAAACCGTTGGCGGAACGGCCGTCTCCCACCTTCGCTACGCCGGGGCAATGGCTCATTTTTGCGGCGGCCGATGGGCTGGGTCCACAACTGGCGGCCCGGCTGGCCGCCGTGGGCGAGCAGGCGCGTCTGCTGACGGTCAACGACCTGGACGCCGCCGATCCTACGGCCGTCGCGCACATCCTGGCCGAATTGCCCGGCGAACGGCCGTTGCGCGGCATCCTCCACCTGTGGGGCATGGACAAAACCGACCCCACCATCTCCCACGATTGGCTGAGCGTGCTTCATCTGGTGCAGGCGTTGGCGCAGCGGGACGATGCGCCTGCTACGCGGCTGTGGCTGCTGACGCGGGACGCCGCGCCTGTGGCCGTGGATGGTTCCGGCGTGGCCGGCGCGGCGCTGTGGGGTCTGGGCCGCGTGATAGACCATGAGCATCCCGAACTGGCCTGCAAACGCATCGCTCTCAGCGCCTCCCAGCCTGATTTGAACGACGTCTGGGCTGAACTGTGGGCCGGGGATGGTGAGCGCGAAGTGGCGCTGCGGCCCGACGGCCGTTTTGTCTCTCGCCTGGTCGCCTACACGCCCAAACCTGCGCCGGATGTGGTGCGGCAAACGGCCGTTCTCGGCCAGCCATACCGCGTCACCATCACCGAGCCGGGCATTCTCGATAACCTGACCCGGCAGCCGCTCGTCCGCCGTCAGCCTGGTCCCGGTGAAGTGGAGATTGAAGTGCGGGCCACCGGCCTGAATTTTATGAACGTCATGTCTGCCCTGGGCATTTATCCGGGTTATGAACGAGGCGTTGGGCCGTTGGGCATTGAGTGCGCCGGGGTGGTCACGGCCGTTGCCGCCGACGTGACCCAATTCCAGGTCGGCGACCCGGTCATGGGTGTGGCTTTTGACAGCCTGGGCAGCCACGCCATCACCGACGCCCGGCTGCTGGTGGCTAAGCCTGAGGCGATCTCTTTTGCTGCGGCTGCCTCCATGCCCATTGTCTTTCTCACTGCCTATTATGCGCTCCACCGGCTGGGCCGTTTACGCGCTGGCGAACGGGTTTTAATCCATGCGGGGACCGGCGGGGTGGGGCAGGCGGCCATCCAACTGGCGCAGCACGTCGGCGCCGAGATTTTTGCGACGGCGGGCACGCCGGAAAAACGGGCCTACCTGCGCGAGCAGGGCATTGGCTACGCCCTGGATTCGCGCACGTTGGCGTTTGCCGACGAGGTGCTGGCCGCCACGGGCGGCGAGGGTGTAGACCTGCTGCTGAACTCGCTGGCCGGTGAGGCGGTGGTGAAGGGGCTGGCAATTTTACGGCCGTACGGCCGTTTCCTGGAAATCGGCAAACGCGACATTTACGACAACAGCCGCATCGGTTTGCTGCCGTTTCAGAAGAGTCTGGCCTACTTCGCCATCGATCTGGACCGGCTGTCCCGCGAACGCCCGGCGGAAGTGGGTGAGATGCTGCGGGAATTGATGGAGATGGTGGAAGCGGGCGCGATACGGCCGTTACCCTTCCGCGAATTTCCCGTGGCGGAAGTGAGCGATGCGTTTCGCTTCATGGCTCAGGCCAAACACATCGGCAAAATCATCGTCCGGCAAGATTTTCAGGCAGCGCCAGAGGCAGTGCGACCTGCCTATTTGATCACCGGCGGGCTGGGGGCGCTGGGTCTGGTTACGGCCCGCTGGTTGGCGGATCGCGAGCCTTGTGACCTGGCGCTGTTGAGTCGTCGGCCACCATCTGAGGCTGCCCAAACGGCCGTCGCGGAACTGGAGACATTGGGTTCGCGCGTCCTCGTCCTGCAGGCGGATGTGAGCAACCACGAAGAGCTGCGCCGGGCGTTGGCAGAGATTGCCGCCACGTTGTCGCCGCTGCGCGGCGTGGTTCATGCTGCCGGGTCGCTGGCGGATGGTACGCTGCGGCAAATGGATGCGGCCCGTTTCCAACAGGCGTTAGCGCCCAAAGTAAACGGCGGCTGGAATCTGCACACATTAACCCAAGAGCTTGATCTGGACTTTTTCGTGCTGTTTTCGTCGGTGACGGCGCTGTTGGGCACACCGGGCCAGGGCAATTACGCGGCCGGCAATGCCTTCCTGGATGCGCTGGCCCACCATCGTCGGGCGATGGGGCTGCCGGCGCTTAGCCTGAACTGGGGGCCGTGGGCCGAGGTAGGACTGGCGGCGGCGGACGCCAATCGCGGCGACCGGCTGGCGCTGCGCGGCGTTGGCTCTATGAGCGCGGCGCAAGGGGTGGCGGCGTTGGCGCGTTTGTGGGATGAGCCGGCCGTTCAGGTGGCGGTGATGCCGTTTGATCTGGCGTTGTGGCGGGAATTTTATCCGGCGGCGCGGGAGGCTCGTCTATTTGACGAGTTGGCGGGTGAAGTAGAAGAGGGTGCGGAGCGGGAAACGGCCGTTACCGACATCATCACCCAACTGCGAGAAGCTGAACCGGGACGGCCGCGCCACACGTTGCTGGCGAATCACATTCGCACGCAGGTTGCCCAAGTCCTCCGTTTAGCCACCGAGCGTATTCCCTTCAATAAGCCGCTAAAAACGTTGGGCATTGATTCGCTCATGACCCTGGAACTGCGCAACCGCCTGGAAACCAGCCTGAACCTGACCCTGTCGGCAACGCTCATCTGGAATTATCCGACCATTGACGCCCTGACGCCTTTCCTGGCGGAAAAACTGAACATCCCATTGGACGCAGTTGAAGTGGCAGTCAACGCCACCAGTGACCCAGCCGCCACCGACGCGCCAACCGATATGCTGGAATCTCTGGACGATCTCTCCCAGGCTGACGTGGAGGCGATGTTGGCTGACGAACTTTCCGAGATTGACGAATTGTTGAAGGGCCTTTAATGCGAGCCAGGATCATTCGCTGAGGTGATACAATAGACATTATCGGCTTTAGTGTTATGTCAAAATAATTGGCCCGCAGATTTCACAGATTGACACAGATTAAAGAGGCTAAATCGGTGAAATCTGTGTCAATCTGTGGACAAGAATTTATTTCCGATAAAGTCTAATGAATAGCGACAGTGGTTATGGCGAAAGCGTTTACTTGTTGAGGTTGTAATTTGACTGAATCTACCGAACTCTCCCAGCTAAAGCGGGCGCTGGTCGCCCTGAAAGAGATGCGCGGGCGGCTGGACGCCAGCGAAAAAGCCCGGTCCGAACCTATCGCTATCCTTGGCCTGGGGTGTCGTTTCCCCGGTGGAGCCAATTCTCCCGATGCTTTTTGGCGGATGTTGCGCGATGGCGTAGACGCTGTGACGGAAGCGCCGCGCTCGCGTTGGGATGCGGCTGCCCTGTACGCCGACGACCCGGAAATCCCCGGCAAGATGAATACGCGCTATGGGGCTTTTTTGGCGGATGTCACTGAGTTTGATCCCGCATTTTTTGGCATTTCACCGCGTGAAGCCAGGCAAATGGACCCGCAGCAGCGGCTGTTGCTGGAAACGGCCGTCGAAGCGCTGGAACGAGCCGGGCTGCCACTGGCCCAACTGGCCGGTTCGACCACCGGCGTTTTTGTCGGCGCGCACAGCCACAGCAGCGATTATTCCTGGCTGCAATACCAGTCGTTTTATGGCATAGACGCCCACAGCAGCACGGGCACAGCCCACAGTATTCTGGCTAACCGGCTTTCCTATTTATTTGACTGGAAAGGCCCCAGCCTGAGCGTAGACACTGCCTGCTCTTCGTCTCTGGTTGCGCTGCACCTGGCGGTGAACAGCCTGCGCTCCGGCGAGTGTGATGCGGCTTTGGCCGCTGGCGTCAACCTGCTGCTGGCCCCGGAAACGTTCGTCACAATGTCCAAATTGCAGGCGCTGGCCCCAGACGGCCGTTGCAAAACCTTCGATGCCCGCGCCGATGGCTTTGGTCGCGGCGAGGGCTGCGGCGTTGTTGTCTTGAAGCGGCTGGCGGACGCGCAGGCGGCGGGTGATCCGATTGTGGCGGTGATCCGGGGAACGGCCGTGAACCAGGATGGCTCTACCAACGGACTGACCGCCCCCAACGGCCTGTCGCAGCAAGCGGTGATTCGCCAGGCGCTGGCAAACGGCAAGGTAGAACCGGCGACAATTTCGTATATCGAAGCGCATGGAACCGGCACAGTGTTGGGCGATCCCATCGAAGTGGAGGCGCTGACCGAAGTGTTGGGGCGAGATGGCGACTTGCCGTGTTACCTGGGTTCCGTCAAGACCAATATCGGCCATCTGGAGGGAGCTGCCGGCATTTCCGGCCTGATCAAGATGGTCCTGGCTTTGCAGCATAAGGAAATTCCGCCGCACCTGCATTTTCAAGAACTCAATCCACACATTTCTTTGGCGGGCACACGCTTTGTGGTCGCCCAAACGCGGCAGGAATGGCCGTCGAACGGTCAGGTCCGGCGGGCCGGCATTAGCTCTTTTGGATTTGGCGGCACAAATGCCCACGTGGTCGTGGAAGAAGCGCCGCCGTTGGCAACGATTGATCAGGCCGAAAAACTGCCGCTTTATCTGCTGCCGCTGTCGGCGCGCAACGAGGCTGCGCTGCACGCCGTGGCCCGGCGCACCGCCGATTACCTGGAAACGACGGAAACGCCGCTGGCCGACATTGGGTACACGGCCGTGCAGCGGCGCAACCATCACAACCGGCGGCTGGTGGTGATGGGTGGCTCGCGTGCGGAATTGGCGGAGAAACTGGCGCAGTTTGTCCAGGGCAGCCCCCACGACGACGTTGTCGAAGGCACGGCCGTTGACCAGCAGCAGGGCATCGTGTTTGTCTTCTCCGGGCAGGGCGCGGACCTGTTGGGTGTAGGGCGC
>CALFEW010000194.1 GCA_937958365.1 uncultured Chloroflexota bacterium
GATTTGGCCTTGGAATTAGCGATGCGCGCCTTCCGCTTTTCGTCGTCAGACATGCTGTCGGTGATTTCGATGTAGGGGTAATCTTTGCCGGGGATGAGTTCAACCGGGCCTTCGGCGACGGGAGCGGCGGCGGTAGGCGCGGCGGCTACCGGCGCAGGCGCGCTACCCGTGTTACCAGCCCGGACGGCGTCCCAACCATGAACGGAGGCGATTTTAACGGCCGTTACCGGGTCTTCCTTCAACCCATCAAACGCTGTGGGCTGTTTGCCCGTCTCTTGGCGCAAATTGCCGATACGCATGTTGGCGCCGCGTGGTGTTGCGGCGGCCTGTTTGGCGGCTAACTGACGCGCCTCTTTCATCTGAGCGTCGTAATCGCCGCCAACCGGAAGATTGTGCCCCATCGTCGCCGCCGGGTTGTAAGATTTTTTTTGTTTTTCGGCGGTAGTACCACTGGCAACCACTGCTTTATCTAAACCAGAAACGGCCACCCCCAACAGAGCGCCAACCAGTATCGTCAATAACATCACAACAACAGCGATAAGTACGATCATCTCTTTTTCCCTCTTGTTCTTAGCAGGCTTATGGCAAGCAAGCTCACGGCGACCATTATACAATTTGTGCGAGATTTCTCAAATTAAATTACGCATATTTAACCATCCATATCTTGACGCCCACATGAAGTTCTGTCACAATCAAATGGATGAATACACAACTTTCTGACTGGCAAATGGTAACAAAAAAGCCCGGTTATATTAACCGAGCTTTTATGCCGAAGGTGGGATTCGAACCCACATGAGCGTATTGCTCACTACGCCCTGAACGTAGCGCGTCTGCCGGTTTCGCCACTTCGGCTGAAGTAGGCGGCATTTTACCAACTCGTCGCCAAAAGTCAATATCAATCCTGAAATCTACACTTTTTGCACAGAGAATCTATCAGACAACAACAGGCAGTTCAGGAGAAACCAATGACTATTTCAACGAATTTACTGAAACGTGTGCAGCTTTTTGCTAATCTGGCCGATGAAGAGTTGGCTATGTTGGCGAATATTTGTAACGAAAGGCAGGTTACCGCCCAAGAACTGATCATCGAACAAAACACGACCGGAACCGGCATGTATGTGGTAGCCACCGGTTCGGTTGAGGTGTTTATTCGGGGTTTGGAAAATGCGCGCAGTCTGGTGGTGCTGGGGCGCGGACAGGTTATTGGCGAAATGGCGCTCATTGATCAGGGGTATCGTTCTGCGTCGGTGAAAGCGACGGAGGAAGGCGCTGCGCTTTACCTGATTGAGCGCGATCAGTTTTACCAGTTGTGTGAGCAAAACAATCACATTGGCTTTATCGTTATGCGTAATCTGGCTATTGACATTGCCTTTAAGTTACGGCATCGCAATCTGGCCGAGCTTTAGGAGGAAACGGCCGTGACTGACGAAATCTTCTACAAAGTGAGCTTTGTTGTGGTTGGGGGAAAACATCCGGGGGCCATTATCACGGTTGAGAACAAACCGAAAATCGGTGATGAGATCACCTTTAATGGGTCTGTTTTTCGGGTGACAGAAGTGATGGAATTGATGCCGCCGGTGGGTAACTTCGGCTTTTTACACGCGACCTGCGAACATGTTCGCCCCGCCGAAGCAAATTGAGACCAACCCTAAACGACGGTTATGGCTTCTGAGGCCAGTTTGGCAGCTTCGGCAAGGGCGGGTAAGGCCTGTCCTTTGGCGTTAAGCCAGCGAATGGCATAGGCCTGAGCCAATTGATCCAGGGCCTGCCATAAATCGGCATTGGCCACAGGCTGGCCGTCTTTTTTTTGCCAGTCGCGTTTGCGCCAGCCATGAATCCACTGCGTGACGCCCTGAAAGAGATAATCTGACGTGGTGAAGATTTGGACCTGGCTGCCGGGCGGCAGAAGTAACAGGCCTTCGATAACGGCCGTCATCTCCATACGGTTGTTCGTCGTCGCTGGCACAGAACCGCTGGCCTGCACCGTCTCGCCATGATGCTCTAGCACCACCCCCCATCCGCCAGGACCAGGGTTGCCTTTGCATGAGGCGCGTAGATAGAGCCGGGGAATGTCGTCGGAGATTTGGGCGCTGGGGGTGATTCTCAGGCGCGCTTCGCGGGCCAATTGGTCTACCCGCTCATTCATGGGATGGCCGGCATGGCCTTTGACCCAATGCCATTCGATGTCGTGCCGCTTCACCAGCGGCCACAACGCCTGCCAGAGGTCGGCGTTGAGGACAGGCTTGCCCCCTTTGAGAACCCAGTTATTTTTGGCCCATTTGTCTATCCACTGGGTGATGCCCTGGCGCAGGTATTCGGAATCAGTGTGGAATTCAACAGTAGACGGCCGTGTTAGAGCTTCCAGGGCTGCGATGGCCGCCTGCAATTCCATGCGGTTGTTGGTTGTGTGCGGGTCGGCGCCGGTCAGCACTTTCTCGTGCTCGCCGTATTGCAAGACAGCCGCCCACCCCCCAATACCGGGATTCGGATCCGCCCCACCATCTGTGTACACAGTAACTTTCATATTGCAAGAAATAGTCTGAGACTGGAGATTGATTCAGTCTCCAGTCTCAGTTCTGTAGGTTGTTTAATTGTCGTACCTTATCGTTTGCCAACGGCCGTTAACATATCCGCCACACTGGTAAACTTCAGCCGCGGCCGTCCCAGGGCTTGCCCTTTGGCGATTTCCAGGGCATCCAGCTTCAGCCAATCGGCGTAAGAAAAGAAATCGGGCTGCTTTGCGGCGATATAGTGGGCCGCGGCTTCGGCGTCTGGATGTTCAGGCGACAAAATTTTGCCGATGGCTACGTCTTCCAACATGTGCTGTACAGTTTCCAGTGCGTCCGGCTTGTTGGTGCCAATGACGCCAGAAGGTCCGCGCTTAATCCAGCCGCCGGTGTATTGACCGAGAAGGGGCGTCTGCGTTTCCGGGTCCAGCACCTGGCCTTCTTTGTTCAAAATGACACCCCAACTATCGTAAAACGGCACGTCGGGCACAGGCACGCCGCGGTAGCCAATGGAACGGAACACCAGCCCCACGGGGATTTCTTCAAATTCATCGGTGGCTTTGGGTCGCAGTGTACCGGAGTCTGTTTTGTACAGTTTGTTTTTGACCATGCGCATCCTGACCACCTGACCGGCTTCATTGCCGATGAGTTCTACCGGTGATACCAGAAAACGGAGGGTAAGCAGGCGCGCTTTGCCGGTGGACGGCCGTCCGGCATACGATTGAATCACTTCCACTTTTTTCATCGTCGCCCGGTCGGAACTGTCCGCCAGGGCAGCTTCGCTTAATGGGTCCAGGCTGGCTTCTTCCGGCACGACACAAACGTCGGCGTCTTGCATTTCGCCTAACTCTTTAATCTCCGGCGTCGTAAAAGCGGCCTGCGCCGGACCACGCCGGCCGAGAATGTACACATTTTTGACCTTGCTGTGGCGTAGTTTCTCCAGAGCATAATCGGCGATGTCGGTGGTGGCCAGCTCTTCTGGGGTGCGGCACAAAATGCGGGCCACGTCCATCGCCACGTTGCCGACGCCGACGACAGCCACGCTTTCCTGGGAAAGGTCCACGTCATAATCCCGAAAGTCGG
>CALFEW010000195.1 GCA_937958365.1 uncultured Chloroflexota bacterium
TGAAGATTAAAGACTCAAGCGTAACGCTCTCCTGGAATCTTCAATTTTCAATCTTGAATAAAAAAAAAAAAGGGTATTGGATTTGTGCAAAGCCGAAAAATTCTAAAATTGTGGATTGAATCAATGATGTTTTGCAGAAATTGGATGTTCAATCCCTAGAAATAGCTTTTTTTACGCTTATGGTGGGACGATTTTTTTTGGACATTTTGTATTGCTCAATTCCTTGACCTTTTTTCGGTAGAGTCAATCTTTGTTCCTCATTCCTCCACCACCAACATCTGCGGCGCATTCTCCCCGGCTACGTCGGGATTGTAGTAGTCGTAGGCGCTGCTGGCCGGGGTTTGGGCGCGCAGCGGGTACTGCGCCGTCAGCCGGTAGCTGAAGCTGAGGGGCTGCCCGCCACTGAGGTTGTTGAGGTAGATGAGGATTTGCCGGCCGGTTAGTTCGTAGCGTTGGATGGATGGCTGGTCGGAGGCAACGGCCGTTTGGTTATAAGCCGCCACCAACGCCGCCAAATCCTCCCCATTCACCGCAAAGCCCGGCGGGATGCCCAGGTCAATGAGCGCCTGCTTGGCATACGCGCCCTCGCCGTTCAGCGTCACCGTCACGTCCACCGTCACCGACTCGTTGACGGCCAGTTCGGTGCGGTCGTAGGCCACGTCAATCGTCAGCGCCTCCTGCGGCTCGACGAATTCCGGGTAGGCGGCGATTTTTTCCCAGGGCAGATAGAAGCTGCTCGTCACCTGATACATCAGGCTGCCTTCTCCTTCCACACTAATGCCCACCACGCCCTCGCCCAGCGGCACGTCGCTGAAGCTGACCTGCTGCACCACGTCGAAATTCTCCGGCGTCACCGTTACGGTGCGCGTTTGCCCGCCGTTGAAGGTGATGGTCACGGCCGCATTCACATTTTCCGCGCCGCTGCGCACCGTCTCGATGAGCGCCTTCAAGACCAGAATCGTCGCCTGGGTGTTGTGCCAGGTGCCAAAGCTGTCCTTCTGGCCGATGAGATGGGTCAGCGCGGCGTTGGCCGTATCGTCGTGGCTTTTGGCGCGCAGGAAGGCCAGCGCCGCCAGCGCCGTCGTTTCGATGCTGCCCGTCTGCCCTTCGCTGCCCGCAAAGCTGGCGACGCCGCTAGACCAGGAGCCGTCGGGTTGGGCCATGTCGGCCAGTTGGCTCAGCACGCTCTCGGTCTGATTGCTGATGCCGCTGCCCGCGGCCAGATCGGCCGCCACCAGCGCGTTGGCGACCAGCGCCACCACGTAGGCGTCGTCGGCTTCGCCGGCGTGTTGGCGCACGTAGTCCAGGCCGCGCTGCGTCCCGGCGTCGTCGGCGTAGCCCGCTTCCGTCAGGCTCCAGACGATGTAGGCGGCGATGGGCAGGCGGTCGTTTTGCAAATTGGTCCAGGTGGACTCGTGGACGAGGCCCTGATCGTTTTCCCAGGAGCCATCACCCTGCTGCTGATCCAGCAGCCAGCGGGCGGCCCGTTCCACCAGCGCCGGGTCTACTTCAAATACGCGGCTCATGTCGCTGAACTCTTGCAGCCCGTAGGCCGTCAGCATCCGGTCGGCAGGCGCATAGCCAAAGAGCGAAAAGCCGCCGCCGGTCACTTCAAAGGTTGTCAGGCGTTGGTAGCCGATGTTGATGTAGTCCTCGGCTTTGAACTGCACTTCGGGCGAGACCTGGCCGCTGGCTTGCAAATAATCCAGCACCAGGATGTTGGGATAGGTGGTGGAGGAAGTCTGCTCGAAGCAGCCGTTGGGCATTTGCAGCATACTGTCCAATCCTTCCACCACCTGACTGACCACGCCGGGGTAGATTTTGACGGTCACGGCCTGCGTGCCGGGGATGGCGTCGGTGGGGATAGTGACATTGGTTTGGATGGGTTCGCCGACGTTCAAACGGCCGCTTTCACTCCCCCGTATCTCCTTGCCGTCAGGCACCACCTGTACCTCCTTGCGAATGGCGTCGGATAGGGTACTGCCCCAGGCGGTGACGGTGAAGGGCTGGCGGCCAAACTGGTCGGCGCGGATGCGGAAGTAGACCACTTCGATATCGTTGGCGGCGATTTCGATGGACTTTTCGCTCTCGTCCAGCAGGGTGAACCAGTCGGCGTCTTCGACGACAAGGCGCACGGTCTGGGCGTCGGGCAGGTAGTTGAAGACGCCCACCGGCACGGCAATTTCGTCGCCGACGGTGAGGGCCAGGGGCAGGTTCAAATCTACGAAGAATTCCTGGAAGACGCGCAGCCCGCCGGTGGTGGAACCCAAACGGCCGTCTTGCGAACTCGCCAGCGCCGTCAGCCGCCAGGTGGTAATGGAGTCAGCGACGGGGATGTCTACGACGAGATTGCCGGTCGCGTCGGTTTCGCCGTCGGGCAGCCAGAACATGGTTTCGGGGAAGTATTGGCGCAGGCGGGGCGGTTCGCTGCCTTCGGCAGATTTGTCGGCGGCGGGCACGGCCGTAGCCATTGGCGCCATCTCCTCGGCGGCCATCTCCATCATCGGCTCAACCATCACGTCGTTCATCATCATGCCGCCGTCCAGCCCCATTCCCGTGCGGCTGAAAGTCGTGCCCACTTGTGAAGCCATCGTCCCGGCCAGCGGCACGGCCGCCGCGCCCAAGGCGACGAACAGGGCGAGAACGGCCGTTCCCCACCGCTTCTGCCACACAAATCCGGCCGCGTGCAGCAAAAAGGCCAGCGGAATCAGCAGCAAAACGGCGATTGTCACCCACAGCCAGACGTCGTCGGGATAAAAGCTGCCCTTGTCGCCAACAACGACCATCAGCGGCAGCAAGATGACAAAAGCCAGCAGCAGCCACAAGCCCCAACTGAGCGCCCGCTCTTTCTTGCGCCAGGCAATGACCAGCAAGGCGATGAAACTGCCCAGGCAGGCCAGCGCCAACAAGCTCATAATCGCGTCCCCGGATTGCCAGAACACGTCGTTGATCAGGGTGATGAGGCCGTAGAGGAAGATGAGGCCAGCCACGCCGAGGCCAACGGCCGTGCCCAACTTTTTCCAGAAGCTACCGACGCGCCAGACGGCCACGGCCGTAATCCCGCCAATCGCCACCGCCAACGCCAACATCGCCACAAACAGAACGGCCGTCAGACCGGTGAAGTAATTGTCCTGCCGCTCGTAGGCCAGTTGCATGGCGTCGTCGTGGGAGTTGGCTTGCAGGCTAAAGTTAACCGACCGCGGCGCGGCTTCGGCCAGCGAAGCGACCGCCGCCCCTTCCTGCGCAGCGCGCAAATCGGCGTCGGCGACCGGTTGATCGGTGAGCAAATCGGGGACAGAGAAGCCATGCAGGTCGTATTTGGGCTGGAGCAGCTCTTGCTCCAGCATGAAGTAGAGTTTGGCGAAGCCGGGGTCTTGCTCGGCCAGGGCAAAGACGGCCTCGTCTACCACCGCCAGACCAACGGCGGAGGCCACCCCTTCGCCGCTTTGCCCGGCGGTGTGGATGGTGAGAAC
>CALFEW010000196.1 GCA_937958365.1 uncultured Chloroflexota bacterium
TGCCATGCCGGTTGGCCGCCCGAACCAGGTGCAGGATTTGCTCCTTCAGCCAGGCTCGCGGTATCTCCGGCGGCGCGGGATGGGCGGGGGTAGAACCCTATGTTCTGACGCAAATGGAGCGCGCCGGCATTCTGCGGACCATCGGTCAGGAGAATATTTTCCCGGCGTCTGAAGGGTGGGCGAGGCATTGTTACAGGCCGTCGAAGCGGCCGAAGCGTGGATCGCGGCGTAATCGAGTTAACGGCCACGTTGGCTTCAGCTTCAGGAACTTAAATTAAAAATAAAGCTTGTGCTGAGTTCGCCGAAGCAATGGTACGCCTCTAACGAATCTTGAAGAGCCGGGACATATTCTATCCTTAGAGACAGGGAGTTCTCTCAGGTATCACATGCCACAGCGGGTCACTGCTACTCGTGATTATACTCGTCCGATGCGTCCCATTTCGGTGCGCAAAGAGAAACGGCGTCAAGGCATGTTGTGGTACGCCTATATTCGTACGTCTGGTCAGCTATACAAGCGATGTGTCGGGAAGACGGCCGTATTGACCCAAAACAAGCTGGATGAAGTGTCGGCTTGTTTGAATGAGATTTGGTAAGGGATGTCGTGTCGGAAGCTGGTCTGACCGTCCAACTCGACACCCGCTTGGCGTACCGTCGGGATAGATGTTGTTGGCGAACTCGAAACTGGACGAAAATCGGCGTTCAAAGGGACAAATTTTGATTGTTTTTGATCGCAAAATAGTCGGTTTTTGTGGCTTTTGGAACGACAAAACAGTTCGCCAACAACATCGGCGTGTAAAAAAGACCCGCTTTGAAGCATCATCAGGATGGGCATCACTTGTTGTCTCAGGTTTATGCCGCTGTTGCACCACCTCACTTGCGTACCATTCCTGCCATTGATGTGCTACGTCAGGTGTGGGTGCAGCACTTTTATGTTGAAGGAAAGAAAATCAGTTGGCGCGACCAGAAAAACTTCCCCCCTTCCAGTGTGATGATCGCTTCTCCTTATGACCTGGAGGTGCGATACAGCCAGAAACGCAGTACCGAATGGCGTGGTTACAAAGTCCATCTGACAGAAACCTGCGAAGTGGATATGCCAAACCTGATCACACACGTCGAAACAACACTGGCCACCGACCAGGATGTGACGGTGCTGGGCGAAATTCATACTGGCCTCCAAGAGAAGGCGTTACTGCCCGCAGACCACCTGCTCGATGGCGCTTATCTCTCTGGAGACAATCTGGTCAATAGTTGTAACGATTATGGCATTGATTTAATAGGGCCTGTGCGCCGAGATAAAAGTTGGCAAGCAAATGATGAAGCGGCTTTTGACCAGGCCCATTTCGAGATTGATTGGGAAAATCAAACGGTTACCTGCCCCAATGGCAAACAAAATCGCTATTGGAAACCAGGGAGAGGGCCGCGAGGCAAAGCAACGATACAGGTTCAGTTTGACAAGCAGGATTGCCTGGCTTGTGCTGTTCGTTCCCAGTGTACGCACAGCCAAGAAAACCCTCGTCAGCTAACACTGCCTCTTCAAGCACAATATCTGGCTCTGGAATCGGCCCGCCAACGTCAGGAGACAAAGGCGTTTAAGGAAGCCTACGCCACTCGTGCCGGCATTGAGGGCACGATTTCACAAGCAGCATACGCGCTGGAGATGCGCCGTACACGGTATCGTGGATTAACGAAAACCCATTTACAACATGTAGCCACGGCCGCTGCCATTAACATACAGCGAGTTATTGATTGGTTGTGGGAAAAGCCTCGTTCCCAAACTCCGAAATCTCACTTTGCGCGTCTGGCGACTATGACCTAATCTAATTCGCCAACAGCATCTATCCCGAAAGTAGGCCAACTTACCCTCATTGCGCGCGGGCTGGCGCAAAAATG
>CALFEW010000197.1 GCA_937958365.1 uncultured Chloroflexota bacterium
ATTCCGCGATTACCCGACGTTGATGCAGGCCGTGTGCGACCTGGACGTACAGGTAGTCATCGCCGCCGCCAGCCCCTGGTCCAAACGCGAAGACAGCACCGCCCATCAGGAGATACCAGACAACGTGCTGGTGCGCCGCTTCTCGCAGTTTGAACTGCGCGAACTATACGCCCAAAGCGCCTTCCTGGTGATGCCCTTGTTCAACGTCAATTTTCAGGCGGGCGTGACCGCCTTATTGGAAGCGATGGCGATGGAAAGAGCGGTTATCTGCTCGCGCACGCCAGGGCAGACGGACGTGGTGGTGGAAGGCGAAACGGGCGTCTACGTGCCGCCCGAAGACCCGGCGGCTCTGCGGACAGCCATCGAACAGTTGTTGCAGCAGCCGGAAGAAGCGCGACGATTGGGGGTGAACGGCCGTCGCCGCATCGCCGCCCACATGAACCTCGCCCACTACACCCGCCGCCTATCCGCCTACCTCAAGTGAAAAGCCAGATAATTTTAAGGTTCTTGAAAACATGCTGACTTACTTGTACAATTGTACAGATGAACATTGTTTCTGATACCAACATTCTTTTGGCAGTTGCTCTCGATGAACCTGAGAAGGATCGCATCATTCAGCTTACTGTGGGAGCGACTGCGGTTGCGCCGGAAATATTGCCTTACGAAATGGGTAACGCTTTATCTGCAATGGTAAAACGCGGCCTGATCCCACAAGAAGAAGCATTTCTGGTTTTGCAAATTGCAACAGCGATTCCGGTGCGTCTTGTCAGCGTTGATATACAGCAGGCATTAAAGATTGCGGTTGAATTCAACATCTATGCCTATGATGCATATTTTCTGCAATGCGCAAGACTTCTATCATGTCCAATCATTACTTTGGATAAGCGTATGAAACAAGTGGCTTTGGAATTGGGCATTGAAATCTTGGAGTAAATCAGCATGAAAGTGTTTACATATTCAGAAGCTCGCCAAAATCTCGCTAAATTACTTTTGTTGGCTCAAGAAGAAGAGATCGAAATTCGCAGAAGAGATGGCGCTGTGTTCGTGTTGAAATCAAAGAAAACCGACACATCATCACCTTTTGCTGTGCCCGGCATAAAAACAAAAGCAACAACAAAAGACATCATGGATGCTGTTGCTGAATCAAGGAGCAATTAGCTTCTGACAGATGGCGCGACGGAGGCACGGAAAACACGGAGATACCGCTTAAATTGTAATGGTCACGATTTGGTCGAAGTCATTCCTTCGAGAGACTCAGGACAAGTTCTGAGCGGAGTCTTCGGCCCTGAGCGCAGCCGAACGGGGAAGAATCCCAATTTGTTAGCAATAACGGGATTCTTCCTCGAAGACTCGTCAGAATGACATCGTTTCCAACCAAATCGTGACCATTACAAGATAACGCTTAAAATCTCCGTGCCCTCCGTGCCTTCGTGGTGAAACAAAAAGGAAACCTGATACCCATGCACGATTTAAATGTTGCCTGCCCCGGTTGTGGTGCGCCGGGCATGAAAGCCTTTTACCAGGTCAACAACGCGCCAACCAACAGCGTTCTGCTGCTCAACAGCCAGGATGAAGCCCTTAATTTCCCGCGTGGAACCATCACCCTGGCGGTCAGTCCTACCAGCGGCTTCATCGCCAACGTGGAGTTTGACCCGGCGCTGACGCAGTACAACGCCCGCTATGAAGCCACCCAGGGCTATTCGTCTACTTTCAACCGCTTTCATCAAAAACTGGCCCAAGACCTCATTGACCGTTTTGATTTGCGCCATAAGACCGTCATCGAAATTGGCTGCGACAAAGGCGACTTTATCACCATGCTGTGCGAGATGGGGCCAAACACGGGCATCGGTTTTGATCCGGCCTACGTGCCCGGCCGTCACCCCAGCGAAGCGGCCGACCGGCTGACCTTCATCGCCGATTTTTACTCGGAAAAATATACGGATTACCACGCCGACTTTTTCGCCTGCAAAATGACGCTGGAACACATCCCTGATACCGGCGATTTTATGCGCACCGTGCGCCGGGCCATCGGCGACCGGGAGGAGACGATTGTCTTTTTCCAGATTCCCAACGCCTTTTACGTGCTGGATGATCTGGCTTTTTGGGACGTGTATTACGAGCATTGCTCCTATTTCACCAAAGGGTCGTTGGCCCACCTGTTCCGGCACACCGGTTTTACGGTGCTGGATTTGTGGACCGACTATGACGACCAGTATTTGATGATTGCCGCGCGGCCTACGGCCGTTCCCGACCCCCACGCTCCCATCCCCCTTGGCGACGACCTTGATGGTGTGCTGACGGCCGTTGAACGATTTGCGACGGCCGTGCCGCAAAAAATCGTCGCCTGGCAAGAAAAAATCGCCGACTTCCGCGCCCAGGGGAAAACAATCACCCTTTGGGGCGGCGGTTCCAAAGCTGTGGCCTTTCTGACGACGCTGGGGCTGGGCGTGGCCGACATCCCTTACGTGGTAGACATCAACCCGCACAAAGCCGGCACATTTCTGGCCGGCAGCGGCCAGGAGATCGTCTTGCCGGATTACCTGCCCACCAACCCGCCTGACGTGGTTATCATCATGAACCCGATCTATCGCGCCGAAATTGGCCGCGATCTGCAAGCGATAGGTCTGACGCCCACCATCCTGACAGTCGAGGACATCTAGCCATGAAACAAATTCCTCTTGTTAACTGCGACAGCGCCGCGCCGTCACCCGTGCTCAATATGGACCAGCTTCCGGTCCACTGCAATGTCCTCTGGCCCAGCCGCGAGGGCGCCCTGTCCGCCCCGCGTGGCGACATCCACCTGGCTTATTTGCCGGGCTGCGGCCACATCTACAACAGCGCCTTCGACCCGGAACTGATGACTTACACCGAATCCTATGAGAACTCGCTGCATTTTTCGCCCCGCTTTCAAGAATACGCCACCGGTCTGGCCGAGCGATTGATTGCGACGTATGACTTGCGCGACAAGGACATTGTGGAGATTGGCTCCGGGCAGGGGGACTTTTTGAAGATGTTGTGCCGCATGGGCGGCAATCGCGGCGTGGGTTTTGATCCCAGTTATGTGGAAGAGGGTGGGGCGACGGACACGGCCGTTACCTTTGTGCAAACCTACTATTCCGATGAATTTGCCAACTACCCGGCCGATTTTATCTGCTGTCGCCATGTGCTGGAGCATATCCACGAGCCGGTTCCTTTTTTGCAGGCGGTGCGCCGGGCCGTGAACGGCCGTATGGACACGGTACTCTTTTTTGAAGTGCCCAACGCCCTGTGGACGGTGCGCCAACTGGGCATTTGGGACATCATCTACGAGCATTGCTCGTATTACAGCCCGGTTTCCCTGGCCCATTTGTTCATGCACGCCGGGTTTGACGTGCTGGCGGTGAACGAGACCTTTGGCGGGCAGTTTTTGACGATTGAAGCGAGACTGGCGGCGGAAACGGCCGTGCCCGCTCCTCCCCATGCCGCCGAACTGGCCGCCCTCACCGCGGATGTGGACCGTTTCGCCGACAATTACCGGCAAAAGGTGGCTTATTGGCAGGGCGTTTTGCAAGATTTGGCCGCGCACGGCCGTCGCGTTGTGGTCTGGGGGTCTGGCTCCAAAGGGGTCATGTTCATGAATAAGTTCGATCAGGAGGGCCTCATTCGTTACGCTGTGGATATTAACCCGCGCAAACAGGGTATGTTTGTCGCCGGGAGCGGCCAGGAGATTGTGCCGCCGGAGTTCCTGCGTACGTATCAACCCGACGTGGTGATCATCATGAACCGCAACTACGAAGGCGAAATTGGCGGTCAGTTAATCCAGCTTGGCCTCACCGCCGACATCCTCGTTGCCTGATTTCCCCAACCTGATTGAACCTCGTTAGACCCTGTTCCGTGTTTCGTATCCCGTATTCCGTCAAGCGCGCACTGAATACTGAATACGGAACACGGAATACTGAACACAGCCCCAGTACACCAGTACCCCCCTCGTCAGGTGTAAGCGTTAATGTAAGTTAACAAGCCTACGATAAGAACTGTATAACCTTTCTACGCTTTAATGATTATGCAGCAATGGTCTGGCCGCATACCTTTTAATGGAATCCTTTGTTGCCGCGGGATGACCAAACCCCTCGAAACCGTGTCCGAATTTGTGCAGGCAAAATCGGCAAACAAAGTAGTTTCCATTCATTTTCCTAAAGCGAGTTAAAAATTTTGCCGGTTCCCGAACCCTAGACTAAGTACGGTCATTTAGCTATCCAATGATTCAACCATCATGTTTTACGTGATTTTATTTTTGCAGGCCACGTTGTTCATAGCAGAGATACTTCTCGCCATTTTGGTGGGTTATCTGCTGTTTTTAACGGCCGTTGCCTGGCGCGCCGCTCAACAAGGCAAACGGCCGCAGGGCCGCACTGAACATCGCTTTGCCATCCTCATCCCGGCCCACAACGAGGAAAAATTGCTGCCCGGTCTGCTGCAAAATCTGGCCCAACTGGATTATCCCCAGGCGCTCTACGCCGTCCACGTTGTAGCGGACAATTGCACAGACCAGACGGCCGTTGTCGGTCGTCAGCTTGGGGCAGTCGTCCACGAACGTTTCGATACCACGCAGCTCGGCAAAGGCTACGCTTTGCAATGGCTGCTGCAACGCCTCTGGGACAGTAACGATGCCCACGACGCCGTTGTAATTCTGGACGCGGACACGGTTGTCTCGGCTAATTTTTTGCAGGCCATGTCGGCGCGGCTGGCGTGTGGCGACCGGGTGATACAGTCTTATTATGCCGTGCGCGATCCCGGCCGTAGCTGGAGCGTGGGATTGCGTTATGCGGCGTTGGCGGTACTGCATTATTTACGGCCGTTAGGCCGCACCACCTTAGGCGCTTCCGCCGGTCTAAAAGGCAATGGCATGGTCTTTGCCGCCGATGTGATGCGCCAGGCCCAGTGGACGGCTTCCATTACCGAGGACATCGAATTCCACATGGCCCTCATCCTCAACGGCGAACGAGTGGCGTTTGCCCCGGAGGCCATCATCCAGGCGGAAATGCCGGAGACTTTGGCCGGGGCGGCGACGCAAAATGTGCGTTGGGAACGCGGCCGTATCCAGATGATGCGTCTGTACGTGCCCCAATTATTCCGGGCAGCCGGAAAGAGTGTGCGCGAAGGCAAATACGGCCGTGCCTATCTGCTCATGGACGCGGCGATGGAACACATCATTCCACCTTTCTCCGTCATGGCTGCGCTCAGCGGCCTGTTTCTGGTCGGCAGCCTGTTTTTTGCCTTCCTGCCTGGCGATCTGGTTTCCTTAAACCTGGTACGCGCCAATCTGGTCCTGGCTGTCGGCCTGATCGCAGGTCAGGCCATCTATTTGCTCTCCGGCTTGCGCCTGGTTCACGCGCCGAAAACCGTTTATCTGGCCTTGCTGAATATTCCAACCTTCGTGACCTGGAAAGTCTGGCACTATGTGCGTGTCTTGCTCGGCCTGGATTCCCAGGCCTGGGTGCGAACGGCGCGCAACGACGAGGTGTGACGTGCAAATCAGACAACAATTCCCCGCGCAATTTGGCAAGCGACAAGTTGCACTTACCCAACAACCGGCGAGTCTTCCTATGAGCGAAAATCAAACAGCGCCCGTAATTCCACCGACTGCACTCTCTGCCGCCGCTTTAGACGAGCAAAGAAAAGCCGAAAAAGCGGCGCGTATGTTGGAAATGTACAGCAACCAGAGCTTCAAAAGCACACGGACCATTCAGCGGATGCGCCTCCGATTGATTGCCTGGGTCATCCGCAACAAAATCAACAGCAACCTGAAACGGGCGTTTGATCTGGTCGTCGTTTGTCTGGCTATGCCGTTTGTCCTGCCCGTCATTGGTTTGATGGCTATCGCTATTAAGCTGGATTCGCCTGGGCCAGTATTTTTCAGGCAAGAGCGCGTAGGCAAGTGGGGCAAGACCTTTTATTGCTACAAATTCCGCTCCATGTACGTGGACGCCGAAGCGCGCAAAGCTGAACTCATGGCCGAGAATGATGCGGATGAAGTTATCTTCAAGATGAAAAACGATCCGCGGGTAACGCGCGTTGGTCGCCTGATTCGCAAAGCCAGTATTGACGAAATACCGCAGATTTTCAATGTACTCAAAGGGGAAATGAGCCTGGTTGGGCCTCGTCCGCCTGTTCCTTACGAAGTGGCCCAATATCAGTTTGATCAGATGCGCCGTCTGGACGCCGTGCCCGGTATCACCGGCTTGCAGCAGGTGTCTGGCCGCAGCGATTTGAGCTTCAAACGGTGGGTAGAGCTGGACCTGCAATACATTTCCGAGCAAAGCCTTCTGAAGGACGTTGAAATTTTGCTGAAAACAGTTCCGGCGGTCTTAACCGGCCGAGGCGCCTACTAAAATCCAAGGGGAGAATGCTCTATGCGCAGGCTCATCGTTATTTTAGGCGTGCCCATTGACGACCTGAACATGGCGGAAACCCTCGACCGGCTAGATGAATTTGTTCGCGTGGGCCGGGAAACCGGGAAGAGCCATCAGGTAGCCACGGTAAACGCTGACTTTGTCGTCAAGTCTATGGCCGATCCGGAATTGCGTTATCTGCTGCAAGAAGCAGATATGGCAACGGCCGATGGGATGCCGTTGGTGTGGGGCGCGCGCCTGTTGGGCGTGGACCTGGAAGGGCGGGTAGCCGGCGCGGATATGATTCCGGCGTTGGCTGAGCGCGCCGCTGCCAAAGGGTATTCCATCTACTTTTTGGGCGCAGCGCCCGGCGTGGCGGCTCAGGCGGCCACGATTTTGAAGGAACAGTACCCTGATTTGATTGTGGCCGGCATTTATTCACCCCCTTACAGTTCGGTCATTGATATGGACCCGGCGATTATTGCCGAAATCAAAGCGACGCGGCCGGACATTTTGTTGGTGGCGTTTGGCAACCCGAAGCAGGAGAAGTGGATTGGCATGTACGGCCGTGAACTTGGCATCCCTGTCATGATTGGCGTGGGTGGCACGTTTGATTTTATCACCGGCAATACCAAACGCGCC
>CALFEW010000198.1 GCA_937958365.1 uncultured Chloroflexota bacterium
AAAAGCCGCTGGAGCCTACATGTTTGGTAGATTTACCGCCAAACCACCAGACGCCTACCCCTTGCACCAGCAAAATAACCGCCGAGGCCAACAGGAATCCTTGCAGGTTTGGGGCAATCATTGCCGCCAGCGCCGCCAACAAAAGCACGCCAGATAGATTGCTCCGAAGATGGTCAGAATCCTGGTGCAGCAGCGGGTACGTGACAAATTGGGACGGGCGCGGCGCGCCGGGCTTCAGACTATAGTCGGCGTTCAGGCGGTTTTTATAGACGGTGCGGTTGAGGAAAAAGATGACGACCAGCAGAAAAAAGAGAACGGCCGTTACGCCTACGGCCGTTCCCACATTCGCCAAAAAAGGATAATCCGGCCCGGTCTGGGCCAGCCAGCTTTCCAGAGCCGCGCTGCGAAACAGGCGCAGTCCCAGCCAGATGACGACCACGGCCGTCAGCAAGATGTTTGCTGCTTTGGGCAGCCAGGCAATAAGACGGGTTAGTCTGTTTTCTCCAGCCATAACAGGACAATGAGGACAAGTTCAATGGCTTTTGTCAGCAGTCCCATCACGCCCCACACGTCCGGCCAGTTAAAGACGAAATAGAGGATGAAGGTAACGGCCGTAAACCCCAACAGCGCCCAACGAATCAGCGCCCGCTGCCCGGCCAACTGCGGCAAAAAGTACAAACCGGCCAACAGCGCCAGGTAGCCCAGGCCGTTCAAAATAAACACAACGCCAAAAAAGCCGTCTCCCAGGCTGCTCACTCCCAAAAAAAGGTGAATGAGCGCCGTGAGAATGGTCAGAATGATAATACCAAGCTGCTTAGAAGTAAATCTAGACATCGCGGTTTCCTCCAAATCAGATTACATACAAACGAAGCGGATAAACAGGCAGGCGGCGCGTCGGGGTGATATGAGGGGAAAGTCGTAGAGATGCCAGGTACATGAACACGCCTTGTGTCACTAAAGGATACATAGCAAGCGTGCTTTTTGTCAAAAAATTAAGAAAAATGCGCATCTTCTCAAAATTTCGGGGCCGATCGGTGGCAAAGAGGTCAAAGTCGGGTTTACCCGGCGTTGTTTTATAGACCGGCGCTTTAGC
>CALFEW010000199.1 GCA_937958365.1 uncultured Chloroflexota bacterium
GTCTGTTGGTCATTCAGCACCCGTTGTGGAGTCCCCTCCTCGTTGGCAGTGTTCTCATCATCATTCTGGGCATAGAAGGTTTGTTGATGGGCATCACCAACCTTATCCAGGCCTTCATGGGCGGCGGATGGGGTGTAGGTCTCTTGGGCGTGTTGAACATTGTTTTTGGCATTATCCTGCTCAGCAACGTCTTGATTGCCACGTTGTCCCTGCCCTGGCTGCTGGGAATCTCTGGCATAGCGTTAGGGATTGCAGCTATCATTCTGGCTTTTCGACTGCGTTAGGAACTAAAATTAAATAACCTACAGAACTGTGACTGGAGACTGGAGATTGAACCAGTCTCCAGTCTCTAATCTTTAATTTTCCGCAAGTTATTTAATCCGTAATCCTTAGCGCTCAAGACAAGGATGAAGAAGAGGCGGGCAACGGCCGTCTAAACCCTTCCAACCTCCCGCAGCCAATCTTTGGGAGGCGCAAACTATTTTGGGGGCAGCATGAATAAAAAATCGAGCATCAGTATCGCTGGATTAGGCGTCGTGGGGGCAGGCGCGACATTGGCTTATCTCTTGCGCAAGAGCATCTACGAGCGCGCTCTGGACTTGCCGCCGGCGCATTATCGTTTTGCCGTTACCCGCAACGTCCGCATCCCCACCACCGATGGCCTTCACCTGGCCAGCGACGTGTACATCCCGGAAGCCCAACGGCCGTTGCCCACCGTTCTCCTGCGCACCCCTTACGGCCGTTCTGGAACCATGGGCAGCCCGATGGTCTTCATCGCCGGTCGTTTTGCCGAACGTGGTTATCACGTCGTCTGCCAGGACGTACGCGGCCGTTTCGACTCCGAGGGCGAATTTGAACCCTTCGTCCACGAGCAAGAAGACGGCCGTGCGACCCTGCACTGGATAGCCGCCCAACCCTGGTCCGATGGCGCGGTGGGCATGTGGGGACCCAGCTACCTGGGTTACGTCCAATGGGCCGCCGCCGTCGCCGACGGCGACATCGTACAAGCCCTGGTGCCCCTCATCACCCAATCCAACATGGTAGACGTGGCCGACAACGGCGCGGCCCTGGACACTATCCTGCGTTGGGTGTTCATCACCGAAGCCATGACCGACAACACCAGGCCGCTGCCCATTCGCGTGCGGCAGGCCCTACAGCCCGACGTGCAAAACCGCATGTTGGCTCCCGGTTTCAACCATCTGCCCATCTGCACCGCCGATGAGGTTATCCTCAACAAACAAGTGCCCTTCTTCCGCACCTGGGTCGAACACTTCGGCCAGGAAAACGACCCCTACTTTGCTCAGATTGACCTGCGCCCGGACGTGCCCAACGTGCAAGCCCCCGTGCATCTGATGGGCGGCTGGTACGACATTTTCCTGCCCGGCCTGTTAGATGATTTTATGCTGCTGCAAAAGGCCGGGAAACGGCCGTATCTCACTATCGGCCCCTGGCATCATTTCAGCTTTGGCAAGCAACTGCAAACGCTTGGCGACACCATCGCCTGGTTCGATGCCCACCTGAAGGGCAAAACAGCGGCGCTGCGTCCCAGCCCCATTCGGCTTTATCTGATGGGCGCAAACGAATGGCGCAGCTTCGAGCAATGGCCGCCGCCCCACCGTCCGGTTTATTATTATCTACAAGGGAAGGGTGGGGCAGACGGCCGTCTCACCCGCCAACCCCCGCCCGCCAACAGCCAGCCCGACCAATACCGCTACGATCCGGCCGATCCCACGCCCAACCTGGGCGGCCCGCTGCTCTCCAACGACGCCGGCGCGGTAGACAATCGCCCATTGGAAGCCCGCCACGACGTCCTTACCTACACCACGCCGCCCCTGACGGCCGATCTGGACGTCATTGGCCCGGTGCGTCTGCGACTTTACGTGCAATCCAGCACCCCTTACACCGACTTTTTTGGCCGGTTGTGCGACGTGTATGGTGACGGCCGTTCCCTCAACATCTGCGACGGCCTGCTGCGCGTAGAACCCGGCATAGGCGAAATCCAACCCGACGGCAGCCGGTGTCTGGAAATCAGCCTCAACGCCACCGCCCACCGTTTCCTGGCCGGTCATCGGCTGCGCCTGCAAGTTTCCAGCGGCGCGCATCCCCGCGTCAGCCGCAACCTGGGAACCGGTGAACCTGTCCTCACCAGCGTCCGCATGGTTCCCTCAGACCAAACCATCTACCACGACCCCGCGCATCCTTCCGCCCTCATCCTGCCTCTCTAAAGATCGAAGATTAAAGGTTGAAGATTGAAGTTGGGCGTTCTCGCTCAGCCTTCAATCTTCAATCTTTCATGTTTGCGCCTCTGGATGTTTTGTGATGAAAATCACAATCATGACATTCATCATCCTGAATCAAGACGAAAATCATTCGTGAAATAGTTCACAAGTTGTATAAATGAGATAAGAGCTATTGTATTCCTTACATTCGGGCATCCCGGATGTACCACATAAAGGATGGGATATGAACTTTAAGATCATGCCAAAAACAGCCTTCCCAGGGTGGGTGGAACGATTGCAGAGCCACCACCGGGTGGTAGGTCCCCGGCAAAAGCATGGGCAATACGTATTCGATGTCATTGAGAACGTGGCCGACCTGGCGCTGCATTATTCAAACAGCGTCTTACCGCCCAAGAAATATCTGGTTCCGCAAAAAGAAGTTCTGCTCAACTACCGTCTGGATGGCAGCCAACTGGAGATAGCCACAGAACCAGAGCCGACCGTTATCCTGGGTGTGCATACCTGCGACGTACATGCGCTCAAATTGTTCGACCGTATTTTTAGCCAGGGTTTCACCGACCAACATTACCAGGCGCACCGTGAAAGCGTTACCCTGGTGAGTATTGAGTGCCTGGAAACCTGTTCCGCCAATTCGTTTTGCCGCGACATGGGCACGGCCAGCGCCACCGATGGCTTCGACCTGCACATGATTGATCTGGGGGAGGCCTACGCTTTTTCCGTAGGCACGCAAAAAGGCGCTGATCTTTTTAAGGGATTCCATCAGATTTTCGACGCCATGGACAGTGACATGGAAGTTGTGAACGAGACGCTGCAAGCCAAATGGGGCCGCTTCCCTTACCGCCTGGATTTCGATTTGCAGGCGATGCCCGAACTGCTGCACGAAAGTATCAACAACACCATGTGGGATGAATTGGGCCAGAAGTGCCTGGCGTGTGGTTCCTGTACGCAAGTGTGCCCCACCTGTTACTGTTTCGACGTGACCGACGAAGTAGATTTGCTGCTGGAAGAAGGGCAGCGGGTACGCCGTTGGGATTCGTGCCAGATTCATGAGTTTGCCATGGTAGCCGGTGGGCATAATTTCCGGGAGCGGTTGGCTGCCCGGCAGCGCCACCGCTTTATGCGTAAGGGCAAGTATCAGATGGATGCGTATGGCATGGTAGGCTGTGTGGGCTGCGGCCGCTGCGCCCGCGCCTGTCTGGCTCATATTGCGCCTATTGACGTGATGAATGAGTTGTATGCCCGCAACCAGGCGGCCAACGATGAATCATTTATTGATTATGACAAACTGATGGGGGCGCCGGTATGACCATGTTACTGGAAGAAGTCAAGCAGTCTGATTCAATTTATATGCCGATTCCGGCGCGGATTACGGCCGTTACCACCCTCACTTCCCAGGAAAAGCTGTTCACCATCGAACTGCCCCACGAACTTTCGCTCAACCACGAGCCGGGCCAGTTTGTGCAGGTGTCGGTCTTTGGCGTGGGCGAAGCGCCGATCAGCATCACCTCGTCGCCCAGCCGCAGCAATGGCACATTTGAACTGTGCATCCGCAAAGTGGGCGACCTGACCAACGTCATTCACCGTATGGAGCGGGGGGCGCTGCTGGGTATTCGCGGGCCGTTTGGGCGCGGCTTTCCCATCGAACGATTTCGCGGTAAGGACCTGCTGTTTGTCTGCGGTGGTCTGGGCATGGCCCCGCTGCGCTCGTTAGTGAATGAAGTGCTGGACGACCGGGGCAATTACGGCCGTGTCATCCTCCTCTATGGCGCGCGCCAACCCGCCGACTTACTCTTCCAAGATGAACTGGCCGAATGGCAGGCGCGAGACGACGTGGAAGTTCACCTGACGGTAGATTGTCCGGACGAAGGCTGGAACCGCTGCGTGGGCGTTATCACCCGGCTGTTCCCTGAAGTCGCAGTGGATGCGCGCAACACTGTGGCCGTGGTCGTTGGCCCGCCGGTGATGTATCGCTTCGTGCTGAAAGAACTCAAGAAACTGCGAATCCCCAAGGGCAACATCTGGTTCAGCTTCGAGCGGCGCATGAAGTGCGGTGTGGGTAAGTGCGGCCACTGCCAGCTTAACCACGTCTATACCTGTCAGTCGGGTCCATCGTTTAACTTCGCCGAGCTTGAATTTTTGGAGGAGGCTTTTTCATGAACGCCAGTCAAACCAAACCTAAACCGAGAGTCGCCTTTTTTGATTTTACAAGCTGCGAAGGCTGCCAGTTGACGGTGGTAGATTCGCTGCAATACCACCCAGAACTGCTGGAGGTGATAGACATCGTGGAATTCCGCGAAGCCAGCAGCGACCGCAGCGACGATTACCAGATCGCCTTCATCGAAGGCTCTTGCTCCCGCGCCAGCGACGAACCCCGGCTGCGCAAAATTCGGGAGACGGCCGATATTGTCGTCGCTTTGGGGGCGTGCGCCCACCTGGGCGGCATCAACGCCATCCGCAACCGGCAAGACTTGCAAGACGTGCGCGAATATGTGTATGACGGCCGTGCCCACTGGTACGAAACCTATGAACCCCGCGCCATTTCGGCCGTCATCGGCGTGGATGTTATTGTGCCGGGATGCCCCATCAGCGGCGCGGAATTTGTGCGCGTGGTGAAGGGCTTGCTGCTGGGACGGCTGCTGGAGCCACCCGATTACCCCTTGTGCATCGAGTGCAAGCTGAAAGAAAACGTCTGTGTCTTCCATCGGGGCGAGATTTGTCTGGGTCCCATCACCCGCGCCGGCTGCGACGCCATCTGCCCGGCTTATGGCGCCGGCTGCGAAGGCTGCCGGGGCATCATTGCCAACCCCAGCATGAGCGCATTTTACGCGGTTCTGCGCGAACATGGCCTGTCGCCGGCCGACGTCGAAACAAAGCTAACGCTGTTCTTGACCAATCAAGTTCCCGCCAACGTGGCCGAGGAGGTCGCTCATGTCTAATCTGCACATTGATATTCACCACGTCACCCGCGTGGAAGGACACGGCAACGTCGTCGTGGACGTGCAAAACGGCGAATTGCAGCAGTGCGATTTGCAGATCATCGAGACGCCGCGCTTTTTTGAAGCGATGCTGCGTGGACGGCCGTATCAAGACGCCTCCCACATCACCTCGCGCATTTGCGGCATTTGCGCTGTTGGGCACGCCACCGCCTCCCTGCGGGCCACCGAAAAAGCGTTGGGCATCGAACCCACCGAGCAAACCAAACTGCTGCGCCGCCTCAACTTCATTGGTGAAATGCTCGACAGCCACGTCTTGCACGCCTACATGTTGATTGCGCCTGATTTCCTGAACGTGGGCAGCGTGATTCCCCTGGCGAAAACCGCGCCAGACGTCGTGCTGCGCGCACTGCGCCTGAAAAAACTGGCCGGCGATACCTGCAAAATTATTTGCGGCCGTCACACCCATCCCATTGCCATGACGGTGGGCGGCTTCAGCCATTACCCCACCGCCGCCGACCTGTATGCTCTGCGTGAACGCTACGTGGCCGCCCGCGCCGACGTGACCGCCACCGTTGAATTGTTCCAGACGCTGCCCATGCCCCAATTCACACGGGACACTGAATACATCGCGCTAAACAATCCGCCGCATTATGGCTTTATTGATGGCGAGATTGCCAGCACAGACGGTGGCGTATGGGCTGTGGAGCAGTACCGCGACGTCACCAACGAGATCATGGTTCCCCATTCCACGGCCAAACACGCGGCCAATCAGCGCGAGAGCTACATGGTGGGGGCGCTGGCCCGCTTCAACGTCAACTACGATTTGCTGCATCCAAAAGCGCTGCAAGCCGCCAATGCTCTGGGTATCCGGCCGGTCTGCACCAATCCCTTCATGAACACTGTCGCTCAGGTGGTGGAGATTGTCCACTGCGTGGAGGAAGGCATTACCCTGATTGACGAACTGCTGCGCCGTGAACTGGCCTGGGAAGAACCCGTCGAGCCAGCCCGGCTGTCCGGCGAAGGCGTGGGATCGTGCGAAGTGCCGCGCGGCATCTTGTTCCACAATTACGTCATTGAGGATGGTATCATCGTGGGCGCGAACTGCATCATCCCGACAGGGCAGAATCTGGCGAACATAGAGGCCGATATGCGCGCCCTGGTCCCGACCATCATGCACAAGCCCCAGGCGGAGGTTGCCCACGCCCTGGAAATGCTGGTGCGGGCATATGACCCCTGTATTTCCTGCTCTACCCACTTGCTGAACGTGGCGTTTGTGTGAGAAATGTAGGAATAGGACGCGGCTGAACGCGGCTGCGGTGGATTTTCGCGGATAGATCATACATCTGCGTTTATCTGCTGTGGCCGCGAAAATCCGCGTCCTATTTCTTTTTAAATCATGGCTAAGACTCTGGTGTTGGCGTTGGGCAATGTGCTGCGAGGAGATGATGGGGTGGGCACGGCCGTTCTCGAATCGCTTCTCGCCCACGGTCCCTTTGCCGACGGGGTGGATGTGCTGGATGGCGGTACGCCGGGCCTGGAAACGGCGCTGCTGCTGGAAGGTTACCATCGGGCCATCATCATTGACGCCGCCGACATGGGGCTGCCGCCAGGGGAATGGCGGCGCTTTTTGCCGGGCGACGGCCGTCTCCCGACTCGTGATGCCCATCTACGTGGAACCATGCACTATGCTGGTCTGGCGGAAGCGCTGGCTTTGGGCGAGGCGCTGGGCATCTTGCCGCCGGACGTGGTGATTTATGGCGTTCAACCGGAAGAAGTGGGCTGGCAAGAAGGGTTGAGCACGGCCGTGCAAACGGCCGTTCCCCACGTCACCGCCGCCATCCTGCGCGAATTACAAGACGACCCCCCCGAATAATTGACACGGCCGTTTGCTCCTATAGTCCCTCACACTGATCTTCTGGCGATTTGTCCGTGAAAATCCGTCGAATCCGTTTCATCCGTGTAGTCCCTACGGAGTTCTAAGAAAGCCGCCCATCAGGCAAAATAATCAGGCGGGAAGATTTCCGGCAGGGCCGACCCTGTTGGACGGCGCTGCGGGTCGGCTTTGATGTGACGCAGGTAATCGGCGTATTGCACCACAACACCCACCAGGCACAGGCTAAGGACAAAAACGGCCGTAAGACTACTCGTCCCACTCAACTTCAAGGCCCTGACAATGACTTCCACGCCAATAATCGTCGTGATCAGGATCAGCGCTTCGTCCCGGTAACGGCGTGTAAGCTGCACACCCAGCAGCCCGCCGACGAAGATGAGCGCCACCCCCAGCCACAAAGCGACATTTTCGGGAAGATGGGCAACGGCCGTAAACACGTAAAACGAAATCTGGTATAGCAGCAGCGCCACGTCTGCCCCGGTGGCAAAACCCACCAGCGTCACGGCCAGGTCTACGCGGCTGCGCCCAATGATGATACCAATGGTCCCTACGCCAATCGCCACCAGCAATAAGAGCCAACGGCCGTCGCCCGCCAGTTCCCAGCCGGAATTCAACGACACCAGAAGGATAGCCACCATATTAGACGTGACCGAAAAGCCAATCACACCCAGCGACGCCCACAGTTTGCGCCGCCCCGCCAGAAGCGCATACCCTCCCAGGATAACCCCTAAAACCGTCAAGGCCAACTCTGCAAAAAATGTAAGCAACACGCCACACCTCCCTGGCTTAGTAGCCGTTGTCATCTTTTTTGCGGGATTGCCACAGCGCCCGCAAAACCACATACGCGCCCACCAGCGCCCCGGTGACAAACATATAAAACGCCAGGTCCGATAACCGAAAGCCCAGCAGCTCCGTCTCGATGGTGCTGGCAATAGCCGAACCGACAATCCAACCGGCCAAAACCAGGCCAATCACAAGCTGGTTCAAGCTCTTCGACAAAGCTTTGTCCAACTTGGTCACTTGCTCAGACAGGTCGCTGGTGTCAATATGAACGCTTAGTTTGCCCTTCTCATACTGGTCCAGCCATTTGGTGGTCGCATCCACCAGGGATGGAATGCGATAAATCACCTCCCGCGAGCTGCGCGAGATTTGCACACGCACCGTTTTCGCCAGCGCTTCGGTGCTGATCTGGTCCCGCGCCAGACCCAGACTGCTTTCCACGGCCGCTGTAGACAGGGCGATTTCCGGGTCGAGGCGGCGAATGATCTCATCGGCCTGCATTAAGGTTTTGAAGGCCAGGGTAAAGTTGGGGTCCAGCCGCAGCCCGGTGCGGCGCAGCACGTCTTGCAGCGCGGTGAAGCTGTAAGACATGTCGGCCTCCTGAATGCCCAGGAAGCGCTGCCCAAAACGATCCATCTGTTCCAAAAACTCGGCTTCGTTGATGGTGCGGCCGGGCAGCGGCCGGCTGAGACGCAGGGCGGCTTTGCCCATGCTGTAGCCGTCCATCTCCTTCATCGAGACGAGCAAATCGGCCAGAGCCATACGCTGGGCGCGATTCATTTCGCCCATCAATCCCAGGTCCAGAAAGCCGATTTCACCCGTTTCCAGATTCACCAGGACGTTGCCGGGATGGGGATCGGCGTGGAAAAAGCCGTCGAACAAGGCTTGTTTGGTCATGGCGCGCACAAAATCTGTGACCAATACTTTGATGTCTATGCCGGCTTCGGTGATGCGCTCCACGTTGCTGATTTTCACGCCGGGCAAAAATTCCATCGTCAGCACTTTGGAAGAGGAAAATTCCGGGAAAGCGCGGGGGACGTGGATGGAAGGCAGGCCGTCCATGTTGCGTGCCAGCAGGCGCATGTTGGAAATTTCGTTGCGGTAATCAAGTTCATACAAAATGCCGTTGGCGAACTCATCTACCAGGCCGCGCAGGTCCATTTCTTGCGCCCAGGTCTGGCGGCGCTGGATGCTGCGGGTGAGGTCGCGCATGACGTTCAGGTCGGCTTTGACGGTAACGTCTATGTTGGGACGTTGGATTTTAACGACAACGGCCGTGCCATCCGCCAGCGTGGCCCGATGAACCTGAGCAGTGGAAGCGGCGGCAAACGGCTCCTGATCAAAGGTGGCAAACAAATTTTCCGGCTCGTCGCCCAATTCACGCACCACAATCTTGCGGGCTATTTCGTAAGGAAAAGGAGGCACGTTGCTTTGTAAGCGTTCCAACTCATGCAGCCATTCTGGTGGAAGCTGCGCCGCCCGGCTGCTAACAATTTGCCCAAATTTGACAAAGGTTGGGCCTAGCTCTTGCAGCATATAGCGCACTTTTTCCGGCAGCGTCAACTGCTGCACAGGGTCCGCTTCGCGGAAGATGATTTCTTGCATGAAAATGCGGAACCGGGCCAGCGGCGTCAGGTCTACGGCGATGTCTTTGGTGTAGCGGCCGATAATGTCGCTGATTTGGGCTGTGCGCAGATTTTCGGCGATGGTGTTGCGCCGCCCAGCGGATAACAGTCCAACCCAGCGCCAGTAAAACTGGCTTTCGGTCTGGTTTCGGAATTCCGGTTTGTCCAGGCCAAAAAAGGCTTCCATTATCATGACCGCCACAGCCATCAGCGTGCCGCCAATGACCACCCACAACAGACGTGGTGAATCTACGTAAAAGTTGCTGGGAGTAATCCAGATAAGGATATAAAACAGGAAGGCGTTGATGGCGATGGCAAACAGGCCCATGTTGCGCACGAGCAATCGTGCCGTTAACAGCAGCACCAGGGGGCGCACCAGCGCATTGATGACACCAAACAGGATGCCAAACAAGAGGTACGTAGCGCTGATGTCTATGAGACCGGGCAGGAGTGGCTGTAAGGTGACGCCGGGGACGAGGATCACCGTTACGGCCAGAGCCAGCGCATTGACAATGACGCGAATGACAAAGTAGATCATGGGTTTGCTCCTTCGCGGCCGTTGCCCGCATGAGAGTCTGGCAGGTTCAATACGGCCGTTCCACCATTAAGTGGATTACCTCTTAGCATAGCGCCAACTGGCGAAAAAGGCTAAAGAGAAAATAAAAAGCCCACAGCAATTTGCTGTAGGCTTTTATGTTTTGGCAGGATGGTTTGTTTACTTGGCGAAACCGACGGCGCGTGTTTCGCGGATCACCGTGACTTGAATCTGGCCGGGGTATTGCATACTGTCTTCGATGGTGTGGGCGATGTCTTTAGACAGCCGCATCGCGCCCAGGTCGTCTATGGCCCCGGGTTTCACCAGGATGCGGATTTCACGGCCGGCTTGTAAGGCATAAGCGCTTTCCACCCCCTCGTAAGAGGTGGCAATGTCTTCCAACGTGCGTACGCGCTTGATGTAGTTTTCCAGGCTTTCGCGCCGTGCGCCGGGGCGCGCGCCGGAAATGGCGTCGGCCGTTTCCACGATGATGGCTTCCACCGACTCTTGTTCTACCTCGTGGTGATGGGATGCGATGGCGTTGATGACGATGGGTGGCACGCGGAAGCGTTTGGCGAATTCTGCGCCGAGCATGGCGTGGGTTCCTTCTTGCTCGTGGTCCATCGCTTTGCCCAGGTCGTGGAGGAGAGCGCCCATCTTAGCCATTTCCACGTTCGCGCCCAGTTCGGATGCGAGGATGGAGGCGATTTTGGCGGCTTCGACGGAGTGGTGGAGCTGATTTTGCCCGTAGGAGGTGCGGTATTTCAGGCGGCCCAACATGCGCAGAATTTGCGGGTTGAGGCCGTGGACGTTGGCTTCGTAGGCGGCCTGTTCACCGGCTTCTTTGATGATTTGTTCCACTTCTTTGCCGGCGTCTTTAAGCAGCTTTTCGATGCGGGCGGGGTGGATACGGCCGTCAACGATCAATTTTTCCAGCGCCCGGCGGGCGATTTCCCGACGGACGGGGTCGAAGCTGGACACGGTAACGGCTTCCGGCGTGTCGTCCACCACGATGTCTACACCGGCTGCTTGTTCAAAGGCGCGGATGTTACGGCCGTTCCGTCCGATAATCCGGCCCTTCATTTCCTCGTTGGGCAGCGGCACAACCGAAACTGTCAATTCGGCCACCTGATCACTGGCGATACGCTGCATCGCCATAGCAATCAATTCACGGGCTTTCACATCGGCCGTTTCTCGCGCTTCGTCTTCAACTTCCCGCATGACGCGGGCCATATCTTGCCGGGCTTCCTTTTCAACTTCAGCCAGCAAAACTTCTCTGGCCTGGTCAATCGTCATGTCGGCGATTTCTTGCAGTTTAAGGCGTTGTTCTTCCTCTTGTGTGGTCAGGTCGTTAAAACTTTTGTCCAGACGGCTTTGCCGTTTGTTGAGCTTTTGCTCGCGCTGTTCTAATTTGGCCGCCTGCCGGTCTTGGGCGGCGCTGCGGTTGTCTACGCGCTCTTCGGCTTTGGCCAGGTCGTCATATCGCTTTTCGATTACCTTTTCCGCTTCCAGGCGAATGAGTTTCGCTTCATTGGCAGCGGTATTCAAAATCTGTTCAGATTCTTTTTCGGCGGCCTCGCGGCGGCGCTCTAATTCTTGGTTAAATTGTTGTAAAGCTTCTTCGTTTCGGGGTTTCAGAACGTACCATGTGACCGCTGCGGCGACCGCAGCGCCTATGATAACCCCGACGAAGATGCCTATCCATAATCCTGGCATGTTCGTTCTCCTTAAAAATGAATACAGGTCGGCTGTTTTCCCTGGGGTCGAGCCGAGTCCTGTCTGGTGTGTTAATCAAAATCTTCGTGCGTGGCCGACGCCGGGGAGCCGATTTCGGTCCACAATTCGTCGGTTACAGCGCGGATAATGTTGTATGGAAAGCCGCGGCGTTGCAGGTATTGGCCTAACTTGTGTTTGAACTCAGGTTCCGGCAAGCCTGCCAGTTGCCCGGCCTTTTTACCGGCGACCTGTTGCGCCGCAGCGGTTTCATCTGTCTGCAACAAGACCTGATGAATAATTTTGGGATCAATTCCTTTTTGTTGTAATTCTTGCCGCAGAGCTAACTGGCCGCGTGGTTTAAACGTCTCGCGTTGCTCCACCCAATAACGGGCGAAGGTCTCGTCGTTAAGGAGGTCTACGGCCGTCAGGCGTTCAATAACCGCGGCAATGGTCGGTTCAGAATATCCTTTTTTCTGTAAATGGTGTTGGATTTCGGCCTGGCTGCGTGGGCGATAGCCGAGGAAACGCACCGCGCTTTCTTTGGCTTTTTCCACCATATCTATTTCTTGGAGGTCGGCAATTTCGCTTACAGACAATGTCTGACCGACGTGCAGGCGCGCTGCGGCAGCATACGCCAGACCAAAAGCGAATTCACCATCTAGGTAGACATTCACCCGGTTCTGACTGCGTTTTTGTGCGCTTAGCGCGGTGATAGTTCCCATTTTAATGAAAAACGACCGTGGTCCTCGTTTGCCACGGCCGTTTCTGATAACGTAGTTAGCAGCAGCTTCTAGGCTGCTTAACAGTGTCTGTTATCTACCAATATGAGCTTGTTAGCCGGATTGCCGTTTGGCGCAGGCTAGAAAATTGCCCCAAACAGCGCATGATTTACATATTTCCACACTACAAAATCGCTAGCTTGCTCAATTGTCTGGTGTTGTCTCATACCCAAGAGAAAAAGCTTCCTCTCAGATGATTGATTTTTTTCTAACAGAAAACCCACGCTCAGTTATTGCCAATGGCCCTGTCAATCCAATAAATTGACAGCAATGAAACACCTGTTAATTAATCGGTGCGTCGGCTCCTGCCGGACGCTGTAATACGGGTAATCCTGCCGCTTCGCGGACCAGGTCTTCTAGTTTATTCAACATTGTCGGATTTTCGGCCAGGAAAACTTTAGCATTTTCACGCCCCTGACCGAGTAATGTCTCTTCAAATCGGAAGTATGCGCCACGTTTGTTAACGATTTCATGGGCAACTGCCAGGTCCAGCACATCACCGGTTTTCGAGATGCCTTCATTATACATGATATCAAATTCGCATTCGGTAAACGGCGCGGCTACTTTATTTTTCTTAACTTTTATCTTGGTGCGGCTGCCAACCACGTTATTGCCCGATTTGATGGTTTCTGTGCGACGAACATCAAGGCGCACGGATGCATAAAATTTCAGCGCATTCCCGCCGCTGGTGGTCTCTGGGTTGCCAAACATGACGCCGATTTTGGAGCGTAACTGGTTGGTGAAGATGACGACGGTGTTGGTTTGCTTGATGGCTCCGGATAGCTTGCGCAGCGCCTGCGACATCAGGCGGGCTTGCAGCCCAACGTGGGCATCACCCATTTCGCCTTCAATTTCTGCGCGGGGAACCAATGCGGCTACAGAGTCTATCACCACAACGTCCATCGTGCCGGAGCGGATGAGGGCGTCGGCGATTTCTAATGCCTGTTCGCCTGTGTCCGGTTGGGAGACGTAGAGATTGCGCACGTCAACGCCGCATTTTTCGGCATAACCGGGATCGAGGGCGTGTTC